>NZ_JAUBPR010000291.1:0-1331 GCF_036700845.1 Microcoleus sp. S13_C5 | reverse complement strand
CTAGTACAGCTCGGCGTAAGTAGACAGACTATATTTGTGGTAGAATAACATAGTTAGTTTAGACCAGTTCCGGTAGGTGATATTCTGAGTCATATATGACCTTATTAATGCCTAAAATATTAAATTTAAGCGATGGCGAGCGTCATCAACTTCACCAGTTAATCAAGAGACACAACACGCCGCAACAGATAGTGCTACGAGCCAAAATAATTCTCATGGCATCTGATGGTCAAAACCATCGTGAAATAGCCCGAAGCCTAGAGATTAACCGGCAGATGGCTCGTTTATGGCGAAACCGATGGTTGGAGAGCGAGGGAAAAGACTTATCGATTTTGCAAAGATTACAAGATCGAGAGCGTGTTGGCGCACCAGTAAAATTTAGCATGGAACAAGTAACCGAGTTATTTGCACTCGCCTGTTCCTCACCGTCGGATTATGGACGACCAATAAGTCACTGGACAGCTAGAGAGCTGGCGGAGGAAATCATGAAACAAGGCATTATTGAAAGTATATCAGTCCGCCATGTTGGCAGATTATTAGAAGAAGCAGAAATTAAACCACACGCCTCGCGCTACTGGTTAACCCCCCCCTGTGGATGAAGAATTTGATGCAAAAGTTAAAGATATTACAGGCTTATATCTGACTGCGATTGAACGCAGTCAAAATGGAGAACACACTATATCAGTTGATGAAATGACAGGGATTCAAGCTATTGAGCGTCTCGAGAAAGACTTACCAATGCGACCAGGTAAAGTTGCAAGAAGAGAGTTTGAATATATTCGTCATGGTACGCAGACCTTGCTGGCTAATTTCAATATTGCTACTGGTAAGATTATCGAGCCAACTTGCGGGGATTCGAGAACAGAATCCGATTTTGTACAGAATATTCGTCACATCATTGAAACTGATCCGGCTGCCCCAAAATGGCATCTAATTATGGATTGTCTGAATACTCACCAATCTGAATCACTGGTGCGTTTAGTTGCCGAAAAAGAAGGCTTAGATATCGACCTCGGTATTAAGGGAAAAAGCGGCATACTTCAATCCATGAAATCCCGCGCTGTTTTTTTAAGTGACCCAACACATCAAATTGTTTTCCATTACACACCCAAACATTCTTCGTGGCTTAATCAAATAGAGATTTGGTTCAGCATTTTGGTGCGGAAATTACTAAAAAGAGCAAGTTTCACCAGTCAGTACGATCTGAAAAATCGCATCCTCAATTTTATTAACTACTTTAATCAAACAATGGCCAAACCTTTTAAGTGGACATATAAGGGTAAAGTCTTGGCTGTCTAATAGTCTGTGTATTTACGCCGAGGTGTACTAGT
>NZ_JAUBPR010000290.1:0-1343 GCF_036700845.1 Microcoleus sp. S13_C5 | reverse complement strand
GGTCGTGTCCCATAGCGTGGTGTAGCTGAGGGGTGGTCATCGGCGATTGCCGGTTAGGTTTGGGTTGCGAACGCAAAACCTGAACCGAGAGATCCCCGATGACCGACGAGATGATGAACCTGCGTGGGCTGCTGGAGAAGAGCCCTGACGCCGATCTTTTGCGCGAGATGATCGGCTTTGCCGCGCAACGTCTGATGGAGCTGGAAGTCGGCGGCCTGACCGGCGCCGGTTTTGGCGAGAAGAGCCCGGAGCGTCTGGCACAGCGCAACGGCTATCGCGAGCGAGACTGGGAGACCCGCGCCGGCACGGTCGAGCTGCGCATCCCCAAGCTGAGGAAGGGCTCGTATTTCCCGGGTTTCCTCGAGCCCCGTCGCATGGCCGAGAAGGCGCTGACCGCCGTGATCCAGGAGGCCTATATCCAGGGCATCTCGACGCGCTCGGTCGATGATCTGGTCAAGGCGATGGGCATGAGCGGCATCTCCAAGAGCCAGGTCAGCCGGCTCTGCGAGGAGATCGACGAACGGGTGCAGGCCTTCCTCGACCGGCCGATCGAAGGCGACTGGCCCTATCTCTGGATCGACGCGACCTATGTGAAGGTGCGCCAGGCCGGCCGGATCGTCTCGGTGGCGGTCATCGTCGCGGTCGGCGTCAACAGCGACGGCCGCCGCGAGGTGCTGGGCATGGATATCGGCCCCTCAGAGGCCGAGACCTTCTGGACCGCCTTCCTGCGCAAGCTGGCGCGGCGCGGTCTGCGCGGGGTGAAGCTCGTCGTCTCCGACAGCCATGAAGGCATCAAGGCGGCCGTCTCGAAGGTTCTGACCGCGACCTGGCAACGCTGCCGCGTCCACTTCATGCGCAATGCCCTGGCTCATGCGGGGCGTTCAGGTCGGCGGGTCGTCTCGGCCTTTATCGCCACCGCCTTCGCTCAGGACGATGCCGCTGCCGCCAGCCAGCAATGGCGCAAGGTCGCCGATCAGCTCAGGCCGACGGTCCCCAAGCTCGCCGCCCTGATGGACAAAGCCGAGACCGACGTCCTCGCCTACATGACCTTCCCGACCCAGCACCGCGCCAAGCTTCACAGCACCAATCCGCTGGAGCGCCTCAACGGCGAGATCAAGCGCAGGACCGAGGTCGTCGGCATCTTCCCCAACGAAGCGGCTATCACCCGCCTCGTCGGCGCCATCCTGCTCGAACAGAACGACGAATGGGCCGTCCAGCGCGCCCGCTACATCACGCTGGAAAGCATCGCGCCAATCAGCGATGATCCCATCGTCAGCCTGCCAGCCGTGGCCGCCTGACCAGCCCGGCCAAAGCCGGCATCGGGGTGGCTCCGCGAAGCTACA
>NZ_JAUBPR010000173.1:0-10735 GCF_036700845.1 Microcoleus sp. S13_C5 | reverse complement strand
TAAAAATATTGCTCTCTCATCTTTGGACCAAATAATCTGTATTTTAAAAGACCAAATTAGATGCGCTTACCCTGGATTAGAAGGTGCGGTGGTAGTAGCGACGCACAAGCACGAGGTATCAGTTGGACAGGTATTAAAATTGAGTTTACCGAGCGATTAAAACTCTCCTGAGTTTTAGGTGATAATAAATAAAAATAAAACTTGCTTGGATGGGGGCATTTTACCTGCGTTAGCGACACGCTAACTACTGTTTCCACCACAAATCCAGGAGAGTCGCGATTAAATTAGAGCGTGTTGAGTGAAGGGTCCGAACTATTGTGCACCAAACTATCCAGCTATGAATGCCGATCCAGAAATGCAAGTCTTGAACAGGCAGGATGCCTGTGCCACAATAATATAATTTTTGGAGAAGTCTATTCAGAAACATTAGTCGATCGCCCTACAAGCGCGCGAATCTTTTTTGTCAGAAGCTTCGGGCGATCGACAAAACACTCGTAAATTTAGCAAATTTGCAATTTTAGTGTGAGGACTTATGACTATTACTCGCGTCTCTGTAGACTCAGCAGGCAATCAGGCGAACGGATTCTCCAACGCTTACTCCATCTCAGCCAACGGGCGGTTTGTGGCGTTTCAATCTCAGGCATCCAACCTCGTGCCGGGAGACACCAACAATAAAAACGACATCTTCGTGCGGGACTTGTCAACCAATACTACCACCCGCGTCTCTGTAGATTCAGCAGGCATTCAGGGAAACAACGACTCCTTCAATCCCTCAATCTCAGCCGACGGGAGGTTTGTGGCGTTTGCATCTTTTTCCAACCTAGTGCCGGAGGATACTAACAATACCAGCGACATCTTCGTGCGGGACTTGTTAACCAATACCACCACCCGCGTCTCTGTAGACTCAGCAGGCAATCAGGGGAACTCCTTGTCCAACAATTCCGCCATCTCTGCCGACGGGCGGTTTGTGGCGTTTCAATCTTATGCCTCCAACCTAGTGCCGGGAGACACGAACAATCGGTTCGACATCTTCGTGCGGGACTTGTCAACCAATACCACCACCCGGGCCTCTGTAGACTCAGCAGGCAATCAGGGTAACAGCGACTCCCTCACCCCCTCCATCTCCGCCGACGGGCGGTTTGTGGCGTTTACTTCTTTTGCCTCTAACCGATTGGGAGAGACGAACAATCGCGACGACATCTTCGTGCGGGACTTGTTAACCAATACCACCACCCGCGTCTCTGTAGACTCAGCAGGCAATCCGGGGAACAGCGACTCCTCCAGTCCGTCCATCTCAGCCGACGGGCGGTTTGTGGCGTTTCAATCTCAGGCATCCAACCTAGTGCCGGGAGACACTAACAATTTTTTTAACCAAGCTAAGATCTTCGTGCGGGACTTGTCAACTAATACTACCACCCGCGTCTCTGTAAACTCAGCAGGCATTCAGGGGGACGAAAACTCCTTCAACCCCTCCATCTCCGCCGACGGGCGGTTTGTGGCGTTTACTTCTCGTTCCTCCAACCTCGTGCCGGGAGACACTAACAATAAACAGGACATCTTCGTGCGGGACTTGTCAACCAATACTACCACCCGCGTCTCTGTAGATTCAGGAGGCGATCGGGGTCAGTATGACGACGCGTTATTTGGGCCCTTAATATCAGCCGACGGGCGGTTTGTGGCGTTTGCATCTGGTGCATCCAACCTCGTGCCGGGGGATACCAACAATACCACCGACATCTTTGTTTCTGACACCAGCAACACTTCAGGCGGCATCAATAACCCTCCAAACCTCATCAACGGCACTCCAGGCAACGACGTGATCACTGGCACTCCAGGCAACGACACCATCAACGGTTTGGCAGGCGATGACGTGCTGACTGGTTTGCGGGGCAACGATATCATCAATGGTGGCGACGGCAGCGATAACCTGTCTGGGGGAAAAGGTTTTGACACCCTCAACGGCGGCTTGGGCAACGATATTCTAGTCGGCGGCGCGGGCAACGATGTATTTGTTTTAGGTGTGGGATTGGGAGTTGATACAATTTCTGATTTCACCAACTCTCAAGATACCGTGCAATTGATTGGCGGCTTAACTTTCGGACAGCTATCAATTTCGGCTGGAACTAACGGCACATTAATTACAGTAGCCAGCAGCGGTGAAGTTTTAGCTGCTTTGACAGGCGTTGCTCCCAACTTGATCGGCCCTGAAGATTTCGTCTCTGTTTAAATTAAATATCTGTCGATTCTCAATTGCCTGCTGTAGAAACACAGCACTGCTTTGTCCTTTCACCGAATATCTCACCTTTACTCAAAGAACACGATCGGCACTTACGCACTCCGACAGAGAAACCGGGTTTTTTACCAAATCTGGGGGTTACAACCCAGTATTTTCGTAAAAAACCCGGTTTCTGAACCCCCGTACACAAGCCCTAGTAAAAAATGTTTTAACGCGCAATATACTGTGGTTAGTTCTTACTTATTAATTCGGGCAAGTTACAGAAAAGTGTTGTTTTTCAACGATGTAACTTTTGTTTTGGTAGGGCTAGTGACGGCGTGTCTGAGTTTGTTCGGTTATTCAGTAAAAGGGTTATTTTTGCCGCCTTGCTCTGCCACATATCCGGGTGCAGGTTTCTTTTTATTGGCGTTTAAAATGTTATTTTATTGGTCGGTAATGGTGTGCGCTTTTACTTTTGGATTGCTGAGAATTATTCAACCTCAGCGCCAAGAAAATCGATTTATTTTATATTCGGCACTGTTTGCAGGTTGCTTTCTGTTCAATGAAGTTTTTCGCACCCACGTTCATCTGCGACGTGCGGGTTTTCCGAAAGTGACAATTGTCATATTTTACGCCTGGGTGGCAATTGCATACGGATTAGCTTTTCGGAGGCTAATTAGCTCGACTCCCTATGCTTTACTGCTGAATGGCGTTGGTTTGTTATTTGTTGCCTTTTTTGCAGAAGCGCTGCCGTTAAAAAACGAGATTGTTTCGAGCTTGCTGGAGGGAATACCGAAGCTATTGAGCGGGATTAATATTGCACTTTATTTTTGGTTTTTGTGTCAGGGTTTGATAGTGCGATCGCTCAATTTATCCAAATAAAATTATATTCAGAATACTTGCTTCACTTCCTGCGAACACAAGGACATTTTACTTGTTATAAATTACGCTCATCAACCCGGTTTTTACGAGAAATAAGAGGTTAATGAGCGAATCACCTATTTACAACAGATTTAGCATCAAAACAAAAAGTATCGCTGCGCCATTGGCAAAACTGTTGCCGGTTCGCAAGTTAACAATTCCCCATCCGCCCTGACTTCATAAGTTTCTGGATCGACTTCCATTTGTGGCAAATAATCGTTGAGTTTCATGTCTCTTTTGCTAATTTGTCGGATCCCGGAAACTGCTACAGTGGGCTTTTGCAAACCGAGCTGTGCGGCAATATCTCGATCGCGCGCAGCTTGGGAAACAAACGTCAGACAAGTCGCCCCAATCGCACCGCCAAAACTGCCAAACATCGGCCGCATATGCACCGGTTGCGGCGTCGGAATGCTGGCGTTAGCATCTCCCATCTGCCCGTAGGCGATCGCCCCTCCTTTAATTACCAGTTCCGGTTTCACCCCAAAAAAAGCCGGCCGCCACAAACACAAATCCGCCAACTTTCCCTCTTCCACCGAACCGACAAACTGACTAATTCCGTGAGTAATCGCCGGATTAATTGTATATTTCGCAATGTACCGCTTCACCCGAAAATTATCATTTTCTCCCTCTGTGGAACGGGCATCTTGCCCGTCCAAAATTCCCCTTTGAACCTTCATTTTATGTGCCGTTTGCCAACTCCGAATAATCACCTCTCCCACTCTCCCCATCGCCTGAGAATCAGAAGAAATCATACTAAACGCCCCTAAATCGTGCAAAATATCCTCAGCAGCAATAGTTTCCCTTCTAATTCTCGATTCAGCAAAAGCCACATCTTCAGGAATGCCTCGATCCAAATGGTGGCAAACCATCAACATATCTAAATGTTCTTCTAAAGTATTGACAGTGTAAGGGCGAGTCGGGTTAGTTGACGAGGGCAAAACATTAGCTTGTCCGCACACTTTGATAATATCCGGTGCGTGTCCGCCACCAGCACCTTCGGTGTGGTAAGTGTGAATAGCGCGATTTTTGAAAGCGGCAATTGTAGCTTCCACAAATCCCGCTTCATTGAGAGTATCGGTGTGAATTGCAACTTGCACATCGTACTCCTCAGCTACACTCAAACAAGTGTCGATCGTTGCTGGTGTAGTTCCCCAATCTTCGTGGAGTTTCAAACCCATTGCACCGGCAAAGATTTGTTCGACTAATCCTTGAGGTTGACTGCTATTTCCTTTACCTAAAAATCCTAGATTTACCGGGAAAGCGTCGGCAGCTTGCAGCATTCGGTACATATGCCAAGGCCCCGGAGTACAAGTTGTGGCGTTTGTACCCGTTGCAGGCCCTGTGCCACCGCCGATCATTGTCGTGATTCCAGAGGCGATCGCCACTTCAATTTGCTGGGGACAAATAAAGTGAATGTGAGCGTCAATTCCCCCAGCCGTGAGAATCATTCCTTCGCCCGCAATTACTTCAGTACCAGGCCCGATAATAATATCTACCCTATCTTGAATATAAGGATTTCCGGCTTTACCAATTTTGTAAATTTTGCCGTCTTTAATGCCGACATCTCCTTTGACAATTCCCCACCAGTCTAATATTAAAGCATTAGTAATTACCGTGTCAACAGCGCCGTCTGCATTAGAAATAGGCGACTGTCCCATGCCGTCGCGAATGACTTTGCCGCCGCCAAATTTAACTTCATCCCCGTAGGTTGTAAAGTCTTTTTCAACTTCTATGAATAATTCTGTATCGGCTAACCGGACGCGATCGCCCACAGTCGGCCCGAAGGTTTCCGCGTAAGCGCGGCGATCCATTCTGTAACTCATGCTCGCTCCTAATATTAATAAATCTTTAGTTAGCAGTTGAGACCCACTTGAATTATAGTATGTAACAAGTTCTTCAATCTGAAACCGTAAAAAAATACAACATTAGGCAAGCTTTAAAACCCCGATAGGCATCACTTATTGCCAATCGAAAATCTAAAATGCTATGAAGGGGCAAATTTACTCCAGCATTTTCTGGATTTCCCTTTTCAAAATCTCCACCTCCACCGTCATATCCATGCCAATGAAACTCCAATCTTCCGGTACATTGTTGTCATCAACCATACGAGAGTATTCTAATCCCAATAGCTGACAAATGTAATAGAAATATGGCGGAGTGTACCCTCCATAAAAGAATTCCAATACTTTCGTTCCCGGCTGACACCACAGCAAATTTGTAAAACCAGCCCCGTGAGGGCCGACAACCACCGCCGCTTCTGCAAACAGACGAATTTGTTCATCAACAGTGCGCGAGATATCTTCCAAAATTTCAAAATCAAATTCTTTCAAAACCTCTCGCACTTGTACTTCATTTTTAACCTTGCGCCGGCCGCTTCTAGACAGATAAAGTTTTCTATAAGGCTTTACCTGTTCCTTAAGACAGAATTTTTTCCGCAAAAGTTCTATATCGTAAGGACTGGGAAAATACCAGTCTTGATTGTTTCCCACCACCACACTTTCTGCATGATATCCCGTATCTCTAGCCCGAGTGTCGATTAGTGAACTTTCAGGAATACCGAGTTTGGTCATAAAGCCCAACTCAAAATCTGTATGTCGTAAAGGATAACAAATTTTAGCTTCTTGCCAAATTTCCTTACCTAAAGCCTCCTCGATTCGACAAAGTTTAGCCAGCACAAAAATGATAAAATCATAATAACTACACCACAAATGCGACCAAGGAGCAACTACCAGCGGATAGGTAATTTGGTTAGGTTTGTAAGGCCATTCCAGAATGCCCGCACCGCTAATCCGAAAATCTAAGTCTAAAAGCAACTTGTTATTCAGCAGCGTGTTGCCAGAAGTACAAATAGTTAGAGAATTTATTTTTTGATTGAGGGAAACCTTCCAAACATAATCTGGGTCAAAAGATACGGTTTTTTCCGTGGCAAAAAACCGAGAAGGCACTTTGTTTACCGAGGTTAATGCGGGTATATTGATGGGTTCGTGCTGCTTTTTGTAAACGATGCTGTCATCTAACAATTTGATGCTGGTGCGCCGATCTAACGGGGTTCTCCAGACACGCCTTGATGTTTCCAGCAAGCTCTGCTTCAAGGTCTGTTTTATCTGGTCAACTAATTTTGGGTTCATCACGCACTTTTGCTGTATATCTTTGCAGTTTTAATAACCACGCTATATCCCGAACAGCAGATTGTAACTCGCTCAAAAGTTGGAGATTGCACTAACCAAAGAAAGACAGAAGGGACTTATACAGAAGGCACAGAAAAAGTTGTGAGATGGCTTTGTCACTCTTCAGGCATAGGGCTGGAAGTGATACCATGTTAGATTGGCGATTGCGGATGACTTATTACTATCATGGTGTGGATATTTCCTACAGTTGCATTCTTTTGGGAAACTGGCAGAAGTTTAAAGTTAAAAAGTTTCAAATTCCCAAATCAACAATCGTGAACGGTCATCTGGCTTCATACTTCAGCATCCAGATGACCGTTCACTCTTCCATTAAAGCCGTAGACTTGACGACTACCAACAAACGGCACTAATTGAACTTCCCTTTCATCTCCCGGTTCAAACCTGACTGCTGTACCTGCGGGGATATCCAACCGCATTCCTTTTGCTTGTTCTCGATTAAATTCTAAGGCTTCGTTTGCCTCATAAAAGTGATAGTGTGAACCAATTTGAATGGGTCGATCGCCTTTATTTCCTACCAGCAACCGCACCGTAGGGCGATCGGCATTTAATTTTATTTCGCCTGCTGAAACAATCATTTCTCCTGGAATCATCTTTTCCTCCTCTGAGCTTCTGTGGTTGATTTTTTAACGGATCGGATCGTGCACTGTTACCAACTTAGTTCCGTCAGGAAAAGTCGCCTCAACCTGGACTTCATGCACCATTTCGGGTATCCCTTCCATCACATCTTCCCGCGTCAGGAGAGTTGTTCCGTAACTCATTAAATCTGCGACGGTGAGGCCATCTCTTGCTCCTTCTAAAATGGCTGCTGAAATGTAGGCTAGTGCTTCTGGATAGTTTAATTTTAAACCTCTTTGTTTCCGGCGCTCTGCTACCAGGGCGGCGGTAAAAATCAGCAGTTTGTCTTTTTCTTGGGGGGTGAGTTGCATTTTTATTCTTGTAAGTGCGATCGCATTATTTGGTTATGATATCGTTTACGGTTGTTGCTGAATGATTAAACCGCAAAGGGCGCTGAGGGCGCTGAGGAAGAGAAGAGAGAGATGAATAATCTAGTTAGGAGGGCAACTATACATTGAAACTCAAAGATCATCCTATTTTATCCAAACTCTGGGCCAACAGCAAGGGCGTTCTGAAAAAGATAAGCGCAGCAAGTGCCAAATGCTGACAAACCAGTCTCTCGCTGCGGTGGTGGATGTACCGCGATATCGGCACAGCAAACCGTTAGGAATACGAGTCACGCCGACGGTGGAATTACCTGGATAAATGGTTGCCTCCGATGGCAAATCTCGCACTTTTTCCACGAGCACTGTGGTGACGGGTTCGCCTACCCAAGCGAGGGTGGCGACTACGGGTTTTCCTGCGAGACCGTGAGGACTTTCGAGCATTTTTTCTCCACCTTTGAGCAATTGTCTGTCAATCCATAAAGGGCTGTTTTGTTGCCAGATTTCGGTGTGCGAGATCCATTCTCCCGACAAGAACTTTTCGCCCCTAGCACTGCGTCCAAATCTGGTAATTTCCCACAGTAAAATCATCGCTGTTGGTGCTAATTCTACCCGCAAATTTTGCCGATATATTGCGCCGTCAAAAACTATTGTTTCCTGTGGCAGCCATTCTAAATTAGCACCTATATCTAGCTGAATGTCAATATTTTGTTGTGATTCTAGCCCGCTGCTGCGATAGATTTTACCAGCGGCGGCCGTGGTAATTAAGGCTTTGGCGTTGGGTTGGAGGTGAAAATGGCTGGAAAGTCGATCGCCCCCGACAACTCCGCCAGCCGTGTGCAAGATGACGCTGTGACAAACGTCTTTCCCTTCAGGATAAAACGGGCGCTGCACCTTGAGGGGCGCTTGCATTTGATTGTGAATTATTTGAGTTGAGCCGCTGCGGTTAGCGTAGACTAAATTGAGGTGTCCGTGCCATCCATTTTCAACTTGATCTATATGTTGTTTGGTCAAATTTTCAGTCACTAATTTTTCAATTTAAAAACATTCCCAATCAAAAACATACCACGACTGCGGCGCTGCCCAGCAATTAGTTAAATAATGATAATCGTTATCTGAAATAATTTTGGTTTCTGCGCTTATTAGTATAATAACTTACATTTATCAACCATCAGATCGGCGAAGATGCGCGTACCATGTAAAAATCAGTAACTAGAGGAGTGCAGAATATGCCTCAAGTTCTCTTCAAAGTTGACTTGACCAAACCGATGTCCGAACAGGAATTAGTCGGTCACAATCGCTGGCATCCAGATATTCCAGCAGTAGTTTCCGTCAATCCCGGCGATGTATTTCGCATCGAGTGTAAAGACTGGACAGACGGACAAATTAAAAATGACGACAGTCCCGACGACATTCGCGATGTAGACTTAACAGTAGTTCACGTTTTGAGCGGGCCAATTTACGTTAACGGCGCGCAGCCAGGGGATATTCTAGTAGTCGATATCCTCGATATCGGGGCTTTGCAAGGGGACGAATGGGGTTTTACGGGAATTTTTGCTAAAGAAAACGGCGGCGGTTTCTTGACCGAACATTTTCCGACTGCTGCTAAAGCAATTTGGGATTTTCAGGGAATTTATACCGCTTCCCGGCACATACCAAAAGTCAGGTTTGCTGGGATTACTCATCCGGGTTTAATCGGCTGCGCTCCTTCTCAGGAATTGTTGAATAAATGGAACAAACGGGAAGCGGAATTAGTAGCAACAAATCCCGACAGAGTGCCGCCTTTAGCAGCGCTGCCGAACCCCAAGAATGCTGTTTTGGGGTCGCTGCAAGGGGCAGAATTCGAGCGAGTGGCGGCAGAAGCGGCGCGCACTGTTCCTCCCCGCGAACACGGCGGCAATTGCGATATTAAAAACCTGTCCCGGGGTTCGAGAATTTACTTCCCGGTTTATGTCGAAGGCGCGAAACTTTCGATGGGAGATATTCACTTTTCTCAAGGAGACGGGGAGATTTCATTCTGCGGGGCAATTGAAATGTCAGGGTACATCGACCTCCACGTTGATATTATCAAAGGTGGCATGGATAAATACGCGATGGTCAACCCGATTTTCAAACCCGGGCCGGTGGAACCCCGCTATTCTGAGTACCTCGTTTTTGAAGGGATTTCTGTTGATGAGTTTACGGGTCAGCAGTATTATATGGATGCCCACGTTGCTTATCGACGAGCTTGTTTGAATGCGATTGAATATTTGAAAAAGTTTGGTTTTACCGGAGAACAAGCGTATTTGCTGTTAAGCTGTGCTCCTGTTGAGGGTCGCATCAGCGGCATTGTGGATATTCCCAATGCTTGCTGCACTATTGCTTTACCGACAGAAATTTTCCAGATGGATATTCTGCCGTCTTAATTACAGGATTTACGCACAGATTCGCTTTTGTAGGGTGCGCCGAAGCGCACCTTGCCCCCACAAATAGTGGAAAAATTTCTTTCTTGCGTAAGTCCTAAATTAGTAGGGCGGGTGCGGCCCGCCGCCTAGTCCTTGCATCCAAATTTACCATCAAAAATTGATATGCCTCTTTACGATTTTAAGTGTGAAACTTGCGGCATTTTTGATAAGTGGCGCCCTCTTGCAGAAGCAGATACACCGGTGCTTTGCCCGAATTGCGAAACTGTTGCTAAACGCATCTTTTCGCCGCCGATGATTCTAACTGGAAAGCTGCGGTTGAAAGGTCAAGAAAATCGGGAACCGCAGGTAGTTAAGCGTTCTGAGGAAGCAAAACCGCAGCGGAATCGTGAACACCGAGGGGGACGACCTTGGATGATCGGTCACTGATGCACTCCGGCAGTCAGGCAGGGGTTTCAACCCCTGCCTCAAAGCTGAAGTCCTCTAAAAGAGGACTGTAAAGTTAGTATTTCAGTCGGTTTCAACCGACTTTTGCTATTAGACAGGGACTTAAGTCCCTGGCGGGCCAAGGAAGTATGAATCAATTCTACTCTCTTTAAAAAAGGCTAGGGAGTATCGAAATTTTAAGCGATCGCTGCGTAACTTCTAACCAGATTATACTAATTAATATGCTTTTTAAATTATCCTCCCATGCCAGCCACCCCTGAAAGCCTCCAGAAATTCGTCACCTACTGCCAGCAACACATTACAGGTGATGAAAAAGGACAAGCACAAGTATTTTTAGACCGCTTTTTTCGGGCTTTCGGCCACGAGGGGGCATTAGAAGCAGGCGCAACCTATGAGGAACGCATAGAGAAAAGTAGCAAAAAAGGTCAAATGGGATTTGCTGATTTGGTGTGGAAAAAGCACGTTTTGATTGAAATGAAAAAGCGCGGTGAAGATTTGACTAAAAGAGAACACCGCACCCAAACAGAACGCTATTATATTCGCCTCAAAAAAGGTAGAAGTTCACGGGGTTAGCGTGGCACAAGAGAAGGAGGAATCCGACCAGAACGAGTACTCAAGACAGAT
>NZ_JAUBPR010000172.1:0-10795 GCF_036700845.1 Microcoleus sp. S13_C5 | reverse complement strand
TCCCACTCATTTTTTTTAACTCTGCAGTCAAGCCTCCGACCTGGAAGGAGCCGATCAGCTATTGCCTCAAGTTCAAGTAGAGGCGGTTCTTGCCGACAAAGCGTATGATGCTGATGAACGGGTAGTAATTCCTTTGCAACAACGAGGAATCGAGGTAGTCATTCCACCCAAGAAAAACCGCAAAGACCCCCGTGATTATGATGCTGTGTTGTACCAAGCGCGTCATCTGAAGCGAGAATTTCTTTGCCAAACTAAAGCAATTTCGAGCCATTGCTACTCGCTACGACAAGCGTGGGCTAAACTTTTTGGGAGGGATTTATCTAGCTGCCTCAAGTATCTTGTTGGCTTAGGCTGTCAGCCGAATCTTGCTCCACACCTTGTTCATTTTGTCAACCTTGCTAATTGATGACACGCCCTAGACGAATTAAAATATCTGGAGCAAGTTGGAAATCAGAACATATTGGACAGGTATTGGGTCATCGATGTGCTTAATTAAATGACTTAATTGGTAAGCGAAGAAATAGTTGAGTATAAATACTCGTCGTAAAAGTGACACGCTCCCTTCGGATTATAGGTTATAGAAAACATTCCCAATTCCCCATTTTTTAATTAAACTACTCGATAAACAAAACTCAGAGTTGCCCAAACATTCACATCCAAAGCCAAATCATCCGTCGATATCCCCACTGTCTGCACCCCCGGAATGCTAGCCGCGTGCAAATCTTCGAGCACCGCCCGCGCCACATTTAAAGGATTCAACAACACTCGAATTGGCAGGGCCTCCCTCGTTTGCTGCATTTCGGCTTCTATTGCAGCCACAGTTTGAGCGAAGGTGCTCTCACTGAATATAATCATAATTTCCGCAAGTCCGATCGGCCCAGATACCGCCCACCCGATCGCCCCAGCCGCCGGCACGGTCAAATTCTCCCCAGGAGCGATCGCCCGCGACATTCCCCCCACAGCATCTTTGCCCTCAGCGCCGAGCACGGACAGCCGTCCCGCGCTGTCCGTGCAAAACACCGCAAAGTAAACCGGGCGATCGCTGTTGTTATACAAACGGTAGCAAAATCGGCTGCCCTCTGGCAAACTTAGTATATGAGCGCTTGCGGATTTCTCACTTTCCCCGCTCAGCGGTTCCAGCCGATAATCACCGCCGGCCCGCACCGGCTCTCGCTGCGCCACAGCCCGCGCTTGCGGTGCGAGAGTTGCCAGAACCGCCCGCACCTTCAGGCGCGAAGACCCCTCATTGACTGTCAGCCGCAGCAACTTCCCAGCCTGCAGCGCTTTCAACTGCGGAGTCAAGCGCTGCACCGCCACCTTGACTGCTTCTCCCCCGTCCCCCTCCGTATCGGGAATCAGCATTTGAGCCAAAGAAAACAAACCGTAACGGCTTTGTATCAAAGCAGGCTCGTGAGCCGAGGAAGTTTCGGCTAAAGTCGTTTCCGGGACTCTGCCGAACCGACAGTCAGCCGGTTGCTCGCTGCCTACCGCCGCAAGTTGCGGCAAAGTCGAGAAAGCACTGGTGGCGTCCACGCGCTCGATGCGTTCCAAACCCGAGTCCAAAGCTACTGTCAAACCGATATTTCGCGGCAATACCCGAATTTCTTCCCTCACCAGTTCGCCGACTGTTAATTGGCCGTCTGTTTGAGCAGGCCCGTCTAAAACTTGGGCTTTAGCAGAGAGGCCCGTGCGTCCCCGCAGCAAAAGCCTCGCGCCATCCGAGGAATCCACAGCAAAAACAGAACCCCCGGAGCACTCCAAAACCGAGGGCGACAACCCCCCCAGCCACAACTGCACAGTTTTGCCCCCCTCTTCCACGGCCGTTACAGCGCCGTCAGATGCAGGGGAATTCAAGATTAAATTTGAAAAATTCACCGCCGGCGCGGCTGTTAAATCGTGATGGCGAATTTGCGGTTGCTGCGATAACCCCGCCAGCTTGCTGTAAACATTACCCGCCGCACGACTGAAACAGACGCTGAAGCTGCTAGCGGGAGTTGCCCACCACAAAGTTTGGGTGAGGGCGTAGGTAAATAAACCTGCGGTAAATCCGTTCCACTCTTGTTCGGCGGCGAGTGCGGAATTCGCGCCCGCGGCAAGTACGGCGGCCGCAGGGCGGAGATTTGGGCGGGATCGGAGGTCTTGGGCAAACGTTAATTCTGCCATGCCCGGCTCGCCGATGGTGGGGCGGGGGCGCGAGCGAATGCGAAAGTTGCCGTTTTTGGAGAAACCCGGATAGGTGTAGCTGGTGTCGAGGAGGGCGATCGCATTTTCTGTCGCGAGCGATCGCATCAACAGCAACAGCGTTTCCTCTAAAATATCGTTCATCGGCCGGTTTGCTAACAACGGCAAAACATCATCCGCCGGCACCAAACTGTTTTGCATTTTTCCGGGAGACTCGCCCAAACTGACTCGGCTACCGCAGCCGCTAAAGTGAAAAACTACCACGTCACCGGGTTTTGCTTGTTGAGTCAAGTGAGTGACAAAAGCCGTCTCGATATTCTCCCTCGTAGCTTTAGCGTCAGTCAAAGTCAAAATGTCCGACGGCACAAACCCAAACCGATATATCAGCAGTTCCCGCTGCATTTCCACATCCGTGACGCAGCCGTGCAGGGGCGAGTCTGGATATTTGTCAACTCCAACCAACAAAGCCAATTTCCTGGCTGTCGGCTGCGCTAAGGCTTGGAGGTAGCGATCGCCCAACGGCAGCCACAGGGCCTCGCTGATTCCGATGGCGGCCAGCACCCGGCCAGCTTGCTGCAAAAATTCCCGCCGCTTGAGTCCCATCTTTAAATAGCTTTGAATTTTAAGCTTTGAATTTTAAGTTAAATTCCCCTCAATAATTTTAGGGGAATTAATTAGATTGTGAGTGTTTAGTATGAAGGGAGTTTTTAAGTTTTAACTTTTGAGCTTCAAGTTGAAAATTTCCAATTTAAAACTCAAAACTCAAAATTAAAAACTCTTCAGAAGGTCGCCCACACCAAAGTTCAAGATTTAAATCTCGTAATTGAAAATATTCATTGCCTTGGCTAATTCTGCGGCGACTTCCGGTCGGGAAAACTGTGGTGGTGGCAATTTTCCAGCGCGCAGCATTTCCCGAACTTTGGTTCCCGACAAATGTACCCGTTGTTCGGGAGTGCTGGGACTTGTTTTAGTTGTAGCCATTTGTTCAGTCAGTGTGCAATAGAAAGCGTGCTCGAATTTCATCGGCACAATTCCCAATTCTCCCGGCTCAAATTCATCAAAAATATGTTGGGCATCGTAAGTGCCATAATAATCGCCAACTCCAGCGTGATCGCGCCCCACGATAAAGTGAGTGCAGCCGTAGTTTTTGCGGATTAAAGCATGAAAAATTGCTTCTCGCGGCCCGGCGTAGCGCATCGCCGCCGGATTAATTGCCAAAATTACGCGATCTTTTGGATAGTATTTTTCTAGCAGAATTTCGTAGCAGCGCATCCGCACATCTGCGGCGATGTCGTCATCCTTAGTCGTCCCGACTAGCGGGTGCAGGAACAAGCCGTCTACTGTTTCTAAGGCGCATTTTTGGATGTATTCGTGGGCCCGGTGGATGGGGTTTCGGGTTTGGAAACCGACTATGGTTTTCCATCCTTTTTCTGTGAACAGGATTCTCGATTTCGCCGGGTCAATTTGGTATTGGGGGAAACGGGAATCTAGTTCGCGTTCGAGCAGCCAAATGTCGCCTGCGAGGTTAACGGGCCCGGATTTGTCTACTACCTGGACACCTGGGTGTTTGAGGTCGTCGGTGCGGTAGACGTTGAGGGCTTCTTCTTCTTTACTGTAGTGATATTTTTCTGCAAGTTCCAAGAGCCCGACAAATTTGCCCGCCGGCGAGTCGAGGCGCACTAAAGTTCCTGCTTTCAGGGGGGCGGCGACTTCTTCTGTTACCGAGAGGGTGATGGGAACCGACCAAGGAAGGCCGTTGGAGAGGCGCATTTGTTTAACGACCGATCGATAATCAGCTTCGTTCATGAACCCTTTGAGGGGGCTCAGGGCGCCGATGGCGATCATTTGCAGGTCGGAGATCGATCGATCCGAAAGCTGGACTCGCGGCAAGACTTCTGCTTTATCGAAAAATTCTTGTCTTTGGTCTAGTGTGGCAATGCGGTTGACCAGGGTGCCGCCGTGAGGGGCAATGCGGTCTGAATGCTGGCTCATGTCGATTTGAAGTTGTGGGTTTTAGCTGCCAGAGTACATAGTATCAAGCGGTGGCTGCAATTCTACATTTTTTAATTCTTCTGGACTTGTGCAGAACGCTGCTTTTGTGGCGCTGTAATTCTTGAACTGTCAACTGGCGCACTCAAAACTTTAAACTTTCCCGTCAATCGATTTTCGATTTTCGATTTTCGATTTTCGATTAAAGAATTGACCCCACGGATAAATTCGGGGGTTCCTTTATCGGATACAGGTTTTTTATTTCTGGACGGATGAATCTGGGGGCTTGTATCCTGGATGCTTTCCCGTCAAGTCTGGACTTGAAATTCTTCGGGATCTATTCCCCAATTTACCCAGCTAATCGCTTCTTTAGCCGATCGCACTTTTGGAGGCACTCGCAAGGCATGAAGGTGTCCCGTACTCGGACAAGTCATCTTTAACAAATAAATTGGCTCTATGTCAATATTATTCTCAATTTCCAACAAAGTATATTCTTGCCAAGTATCCAATTCAGTTGCTTCCAATTCTTGACAAATTCTCGGATAGCCGATCGCCTGAATCAAAACTCGCCGCACTTCGGCATTCTGTTCTGTTAACAGCCATGAAGCTTGCCAAGACTGCGGCGGAACTTGACCAATTATTTCCGGCAGTCGGACGCCGCGATAAGAGTATACACTGAACTTGTCAGCAAATTCAACCGCTGGTTGACCTTCTGCGTGGAGCAAATATTCGCTATCAAAATGAAGTTGGATCGGGCGATCGCACACAAAGCACATTTTCTCAAACGGGTAAATCCAGCCGCAGTTTTCCACTAAAGATTGAAAGGCTGAGTATAAAGGGCGATCGTACTCCAAATTGAGCACGCCAATACAAAAATCTACCCAACTTCCGTGACAGGCTGACAGTTCGGAAAATATGCTGTTATTATGATAAGTCTGATCGATATGGAATCTCTGAAATCTTTCGCCCAACTTCTTTGCTAATTTGACATAAAGTTCGTCTTTAACATGAAGGTGCAGTTGATTCATCAGTTGAGCGTACAGCGGATTATAGAGTTGGCTGTAAATTTGATTTTCCAGCTCTTTGCCGAGTTGACTTCTTAATATATCGTATAATTCATTATGAATTTTGTTTCTGATTTCACTGGCCGTTCCCACACCAGAATCGCGTATCCTTAGCGGTTCAACTGCTTGCAAAGCTATGTAAGGGCTGTCACAGAAAATAATTTCCGGTTCCGGACAGCCGATGATGTTGTAGGCGGTGTTGATGGCCGCTGTCGCTTGCGGGCGATCGACTGGTTTTATCGAAAGTCCAATTTGCCGCCACTTCTCGCGATAAATCGGAATTAGCGCTATTTGTTTTGGAGTAATTGCGATCGTCATTTGTAGAGCTAGATTATTTGATTTGCGGTCAAAATTTTTCGCTTTCGCATCCGGTAAAAAATATCATTAAGTTTGCAAAAATAACGGAATTTTCCCTACAAACCTATTTTATTAGAGTTGTCAAATTATTGGTATAAATTAACGATTGCTTGCAACCTACCTAAAATCATAGGAACATTATCGACACAATAAACATCAGTATCAATAATTAAATTATTTCCATCTAATTTAAGAAACCGCCAGACAACGCCAGTAGTTACGCAGCCAAATACGGCAGGTATGGAATTGTGTTCGCGTTCGTTAAATAGCTGAGGCGCTACCATTTGTGCTGCACACTGTGGCAGACAAGATTCTATTTTTGGGCCTTTCGTTTCTCTCAATGCAAAAACGGGAACTTTAATTTCAAAGTCAAACGGCACAGAAGATAATAGAAAGTCGCATTCCCCATTCAATCCCAGCTCAACATCTACATCAAACGACCAACCAGAAAAAATAGAAAATTGTCTGTTGTTCCTTTCCCTAAATTCTAACAAAAGAGGAGAAATAATCCGTTCGGAACGTTCTTTTGCAGTTGTAACCGCAGTGTTAGAACTAATTTCGAGGGTTCTCCAAAGCCATTCGGAGGGTTCTACAGGAACAATCTTGGCACTCAAAATAGGACTGAGTGACGGTTCCAATCCAAATCGCTCTTTTAATTGTTGGAAAGTAAAGGATTTGTAAGGCATATTTTTCAGATAAGTCGCTGAAACTCTAGATTACTTGGAGAGACAAAGCGAGTTAATAAACGCTAAACACCCTTGTATAGCAACCCTTGCAAAATTTTGTCAACCTCTCTTTTCTTCCTTCTTCTCTCTTCCCTCAGACTTCAACATCAATCGGTTAGTTAAATCCGTTACATAATCCGTTGCCGATCTTCCTTCTAAACATTTAACCACTCAAGGAGTACCCTGGGCGCCGGCAACAAAATCATTAACAAAAGCCCGATCGCCAACAACCCCAAAAAATCCCGGCGATTATCCAATTCGCTGACATCATTCAGCGCTGGTTCGTCGTTTAGTGGCGTGAAAAACAAAATAATCGCCCACAGCAGCAAACCCTGTTCCAAAAAAGAAAGCAGCAGCATACAAAGCCTAGCAAATTGCCCGATCGCCATACTCGCTCGCTGGCCGAACATCGCGTGTACAATGTGCCCGCCGTCGAGTTGTCCCACCGGCATCAAATTAAACGCCGTCACGATCAAACCCAAATAACCCGCCACCGCTACCGGATGCAAATCGATCGCAGTTTCCGCATTCAAAGCGCCGCCCAAGGTTAACTTGCTCAACAAAGTCATCAACAGCGAAAAACTGGGTTTGAAAGACTCAAAATTTAACATTCCCGACTTTTCAGACAGCGGTACAATAGTCGAATGATTCAAACCCCAAATTAATAATGGCACTGTCGCCACTAAACCGGCAAGGGGCCCGGCAATGCTAACATCAAATAAAGCTCGGCGGTTGGGAATTGGACTCCGTATTTGAATGAAAGCCCCAAAAGTTCCTAAGAAAAAAGGAATCGGGATAAAATAAGGCAAAGTCGTGCGAATTTTGTAGAATCGGGCAGCTAAATAGTGGCCGGATTCGTGAATTGCTAAAATTGTAATTAGAGCCAGCGAGTAAGACAAACCCTGGAGCAATATTGACGGGTTGGACTGCAAAGCTTGTTCAGTAACTCCGGCAAGTCGCGCCCCGACAAGCGTAGTCGTAAACACCGTGATCAGCAGCAAAGCTAATGCAAAAAATGGCCTGGTTACAGATTCGGTTTTGACAGGAGTTTCGCCTGATTGGTGGCTGGGATTGGGAACTATAGCAAAAAAAGGTTGACCGCTCAAGCTGTTTTGAAATACTACTAAAAAGCGATCGCCAAAAAGCCTCTCCACATTCTCCCGAATCGCCTGATAAGCCGCCTCCGGGTTCGTCCGCAACTGTCCGCGACAAATTACAGCCTGCGGCCGAAATTCCAAATCTCGCAAAAAGTAAATTGACCAAGGAAAACAATCGCGCAAACTCGCTTCTTCCGCTGCATCGATCGGGCGCACGGGCGGTTTTGGCTTTACAGGTTCAGTCGCAGAGTTTGCTAGCTGCTCTGCTGTTTCGGGGGTAATTTTCTTGCGCCCCAACTGTACCAAAAACCAATACAAAAAAGGGCAAACCAGAAAAGGTATAATTACCAACTCCGGCGGTACAGTTTTGCTAGTACCGTAAACTAAAATCCAACCGCTCCAAATCAGCGCGGGCGCCATCATTACCAGCCACAGCAGCCATATCGGAGTCCTGGTGATGCGGCTGGTGCCGTTCTGCAACAAGTAGTACGATATCAGCCCCAATACGAACAACCATAGTAAAAAGAACATAATATTTATCCCATTCCCTTCTGAAATACTTCCTTGAAACAACAGAGTTTAGTCTCCAAACAACCCAGGCCCGTGCTCGACAATATCCTTGCTTTCCCGCCTAACCGGGAAACTCTGGGTGCAACAGCCTATTTCATTGTAGAAAACCAAACTAACATCCTGGTGGATTGTCCCGCTTGGGATGAGATTAACCAAACATTTTTGCGGGAACACGGCGGCGTGCGACTGCTGTTTCTCACCCACCGCGGCGCTATCGCCAAGGCGCGGGAGATTCAGGAAGCCACGGGGTGCGAGATCCTGATTCAAGAGCAGGAAGCTTATTTACTGCCGGGTTTGAAGGTGACGGTTTTTGAGCGAGAATTTGTTGTGAGCGATCGAATGAAAGCATTTTGGACTCCTGGCCATTCTCCTGGTTCCTCTTGCCTTTATCATAGTGGCAGCGGTGGAGTGCTGTTTTCGGGTAGGCACTTGCTCCCCAACCGAGAAGCCGCTCCAGTACCGCTGTGGACGGCAAAAACTTTTCACTGGCCTAGGCAAATTAACAGCGTGAAGTCAATTATCGATCGATTTTCGCCGGAAACTTTACAGTATATTTGTCCCGGTGCAAATACTGGTTTTTTGCGGGGAAAAGGAGCGATCGCTCGAGCTTTTGAACAATTAGCCAATCTAGATTTAGCCGTTTGTTTGCAGTCAAAACCTGAACCATAAATGTATGCTGCAACATCAAAAAATGATCTGACGCGCTAATTATAGCGGTAAGGTGCGCCCTTACGCACCCTACATTATTCTTCAGTCTCTTAGAGAGGAAGTTCGTTGGTGAAATAGCGGTTTCAACCGCCAATTCTTACCGTAGAAAAAACTGTGGAAAAAACCGAAAAACAAAAAATGCTCGCCGGCGAATTGTATTTAGCTGCCGATGAGCAATTAATTTTAGATCGCCAGCGAGCCCGCCGCCTCGCCAGAACCTACAATTCTACCCGCGAAGACGAACCAGACAAACGGTTAGAAATTCTCGCAGAATGGTTCGGTGCAGTTGGCCCAAAAGTTGAAATCGAGCCACCTTTCTACTGCGACTACGGCAGTAATATTTATGCGGGAAACGGATTGTATATGAATTTTGGCTGCGTGATTCTCGACTGCAATCGAGTTAACATTGGCGAGAATTTGCTGTGTGGGCCCAACGTACAAATTTACACCGCTCTTCACCCCACAGACCCGGAAATAAGGCTGTCTGGCCAAGAACTCGCCGCTGAAATTAATATTGGCAATAATGTTTGGATTGGCGGTGGGAGTATTATTTGTCCAGGAGTCACTATTGGCGACAATAGCACGATCGGCGCAGGCAGTGTTGTTGTCAAAGATATTCCCGCAAACGTCGTGGCGGCGGGGAATCCTTGCCGAATCATCCGGCATCTACCTTGATGTGGTACGATCGACACAATCGTGCGATCGGCTCCTTGGAGCTTAACCAAAAAATTTTAGGTTTAGAACAGGCGGTTTGAGATTTTTCACGTAAAATCCCCGAAAAAAACCGTGGAATAAATCTAAAATCTAAAATCTAAAATCGCTTAATTTCTCGTTCCCGGTTTCCACACTACCAAGCTTTTCTTATGACGACTGCAACAGTTTATCCCAACGCTCCTGATCTCTGCACCGACGACTACATAGCAGTCGGTGTAGCTACCTGCTTCATCAAAGAAGAAGGCGAAGTTTTTGAAGTGCAAGTAATCGAAGCTATTCCCTCAGCAGCTTTAGAAGCAATTGTGAAGGGAATTCCCACATCCTATTTAATGATTTGCGGGACGACTTTGGGAGCAGTGCTCGACGGCGAAACACCCAAAATGTTGCCAGAATTCCCGACATCAGCTCAGTTTAGCGAAGAATTTGGCTTTCGGGCGATCGCCGCTGCCCGCACTTACAAAATCCGCCCCCAAGCTCAACTTCACATTCCCTTGGGAACAGTTCGCAACGACTTTACTTATTCCTTAGAACGCAAAAGGGTGCTCAACTCCGAGCGCGTCATTCGCACTGAAGACAATGTGAAACAGCACGAACACACTCACAAGGTTCTTTAAACAAATCCCGCAACTGGGGCAATTTAGCAGTGCCTCAGCCAGCGGATGCACCGAAAATAGTTTTGATTGGTGAGATATAAATTAAAGATTTAACAAGTTTTTCCTTCATTAATAATGAACGAAAAACTTTTAATATTTCGTTATTAAACAATACTGCGGACACTTTGGGATTACCAACCGTATAATAAGGGTTTCAATGCGATTGCGTACTCGAAATACCAACTGAAAATCAAGGGTTTCAAACTACGAACTAAAAACAGTCTGGACTATTGATTAAGACACACACCAAAAATCTCAACCTAAAATGTCTACTGCTCACATCACCTAAATAACATCCATTATTAACGACTATAAAAAAGAATTAAGTAGTTGATTAAATTTTTTAATTTCTCAAAAATGTGGTATGATATTATTCCTGTTTAACAAAGTGATATCAAAGCGGGTAGCCTCGGAATTAATATTACCCACCGCCAGGACATGGCACTGCCGTGTCCCTATAATTAATCTGGGTAGGGAAACGGCACTGCCGTGTCCTTCATATCATGCCGATGCAACCGCAAACGATAGGAGCCGCTCGGCGGGAAAAAATTAAAAAATCCCCGCAATTATTGAATGCTAGTAGTTTAAGACTACTGGTATGCGGGCGAGTACATCGCAGGTGAGCTAAGGATTTCAATCTCACAAATTGGTCAAACCATGCGGTTCTCCAGAACTTACGGTGATATTTTTATCTAATTAGAGAAGCAAGCTAATACCCGTTCTCGAAAATTATCAAA
>NZ_JAUBPR010000171.1:0-10995 GCF_036700845.1 Microcoleus sp. S13_C5 | reverse complement strand
TTCAATTAGCTGATAAATTAGAAAAAGAGCGCTCTATTAAATTAAGTCCCGACCGACTAAGACGGGTACTAAAAAAAGGGTTCATTTGGAAAAGAGCTAGTCCAAGTCATAAAGGAAAACAAGACCCCAAACAACGAGAAATAAAGCAATCAGACCTAGATATGCTAGAATTAGCAGCGGCAGCCGGAGAAATCGACTTAAAATATTTAGATGAATCAGGATTTTGTGCGTGGAGTAAACCAAGTTATACATATTACAAAAAAGGTCAACAAAAACGGATACAGCAAACTAAAAAGCGAGGTCGTAGATTAAGTATTGTGGGGCTTTTTGAACCTTTAAGTAGCTTTGTATATGGTTTGGTAATTGGAGGTGTTGATCGAAAAGCTTATATTCAGATGATGGAGAAAGAAGCAGAAGAAGCGGCCCAAATGAAACGGATTAGAATTATTGTACAAGACAACGGTCCAATACACCGATGTCAGGAGGTTAAACATTTGTGGTCAAAGTGGGAAGCTCAGGGTTTATATATTTTTTTCTTGCCTAAATATTGTTCCGAAATGAACCCAATTGAATTAGAGTGGCAACACATTAAAGAAGATGAATTAGCCGGACAAATGTTTGAGGATGAACTAGAACTTGCCTACGCCGTAATTCATGGAGTAGAAGTTAGAGGAAAAAGAGCAGATTACCCTACACAACGTATTAAATTCAAGTCCAGTCACTCGACTTAATATTTTGTTACATACTTATGGATTTTTCCGCCGACCTACTTAATTGCAGCGTTACCATTTCAACCTCCGATTTATTTAAATTATAGAGCTAAAAACCTGCTCAACAGTCAGATTAAGTTCCCCGAAGGCAGACGAAATAATCGTATCGCCCTCTCGGAACTGGCTAACCTGGTACTCCCCCTCTACCAACTGGTAAATCGAGACAGTAGGTTGTTTGGGATTGCCGATGAACCGCCGACCACCCAAGGCAGCATAGTCAACAACCCAGTATTCCGGGATACCCAATCTTTCATACTCAGCCACTTTTACCAGGTAATCATCTTGCCAGTTAGTGCTAACTACTTCGACAACAAGCTTAACAGAGCTACCTTGAGAAATAACTGATGATTTTTTCCAGAGTGGCTCTGACATTAAGGCTGGTTTGTCTAAGACTATAAGATCCGGCTGGTAGCCCGTGGTCGTTTCGGGAGGTCTGACAAAATAAGTTGAAGGTGTTACATAAGGAAGATTTAAACGGTCAATTTCTACGTTAATTTTACGAAGCAGAAAACCTGTAACTTCCTCATGGTCGCCATTTGGGTTCATCTCAACTATTACTCCATTGCGTAGCTCGAAACGTCCTTTTCCATCTGGATACCATTCTAAAAAGTCTTCAAATGTTATCGATTTGATTATGGTTTGAATCATGAAAAATTCTCCGTTCATATAGCCATCAATAGTTCGTAGTGAGGACTTGAGTCCTCGAATAGAGTCAATAAGGACTCAAGTCCTTACTACAAACAATTTTTTTAAGGGGAATTAACAGAACATGATATCACATATTAATTAGGTAGGTGTAATAAGGGCAGCTAGAACACCGACTTCTTCAAAAAGTCGGGGTTCTGGGTGTGATGTTTAAATTTTTTGCTGCTTGTACAGTTCCTTAAACTTGCGCTGCTGCTCGTTGTGATCTACGATCGGAGACGGATAATGAAGAAGTCGGCGTTCTAAAGGTGAAATATTTCCTGTTAGCAAAACTTTAGTATCAACGCGGCGCAATTCTGGAACCCAGTGCCGAATATATTCGCCCTCCGGGTCGAATTTTTGAGCTTGACTCGCCGGATTGAATATTCGTAAAGGTTTCGGGTCCATCCCACTCGATGCGCTCCATTGCCAGCCGCCGTTGTTAGCAGAAAGGTCGGCATCTATCAATTTTTGCATGAAGTATTTTTCACCCCACTGCCAGTTAATAATTAAATCTTTGGTGAGGAAACTGGCGACTATCATGCGGCAGCGATTGTGCATCCAACCTGTCTCATTTAACTGCCGCATTGCTGCATCGATAATAGGATAGCCAGTTTTGCCTCGACACCAAGCTTGAAAGAGTTTTTCATCGTTCTCCCAAGGAAAGTCTTTGAATGCTTGACGGTAGGGGCCGTCTGCTAATTCTGGGAAATTATACATGGCGTGTTGGTAAAATTCCCGCCACGCTATTTCCTGTTGCCAAGTACGGATGCTTGTAGACGCTTCTTCGCTGCGGCAAGTGTCCATTACTATCTGGGTAGCTTGCCAAACAGTGCGGATGCCAATTGCACCAAATTTGAGGGCGGCGCTGAGTTGGGAGGTGCCGCTAACTGCGGGGAAATTGCGCTGTTCTTGATATTGGTAAATTGCCCGATCGCAAAATTCTTCTAATTTTTGTTGCGCTGCATCTTCTCCGGGTTCTATTACTAATGGATTTTCCCAAATAAATCCCAAACTAGAGGCAGTTGGCACTGTTTCCATTGCACCTGCTTGGTTGGCGATTGCTTGTTCTTCGGCGGTTAATCCGGTCATTAATTCCAGATAAGTTATCGGCAGTGTCTCTACTGGTTGGGCTTTGGGTTTACTGTTCCATTTTTTCCAAAATGGTGTATAAACTGTGTAGGGAGTCCCTGTACCGCTGCGAATTTCATCGGGGGCGTGCAGGAGTTGATCCCAGAAATTTTGAACTTGAATTCCTGCTTGTTGGAGGGCGTTTGATACGGACTGATCGCGCTCTTTTGCGTAGGGTTCTACATCCCAGTTCCAAAATACTGCTTGAGCATTTATAGCTGTTGCTAATCTCGGTATTTCTAGAATCGGGTCATCTTGAATTATCAGTAATTGGCTGCCTGCATCCCTGTAACGCGAGGAGAGTTTTTGCAAGCAACCGATCATGTATGTGACTCTAGCTGGCGCTACGTCATCCCGATTTAGGATATTGCGATCGAGACAAAAAATCCCGACCACTTTCGGGCTTTGCTGGCGGGCTGCTGCCAGTCCGATGTTATCAGAAATACGCAAGTCGCGGCGGTGCCAAAATAAAATTAGATTGGATATATCGGACATTCGATTTTAGATTTTAGATTTTAGATTTTACAGTCCTGGACACACGCGGTTTCAAAAACCCGGTTTCTAAGTTAATATTTATCGGTTTGATCACGATTTTTATAAGAAACCGGGTTTTTTATTTCAGTGCTATTTAAGTCAAAAATGGACGGGCTAAGAAAAAGCTAGAAATTGATTTCGCGTCAATTGGTTCCCCAGCTAAAATAGCTTTTTCTAATTCGTCAGGGGTGAATAAAACTGTTTCAATGTCTTCATCATCGTCTTGTGCTGGCGGCTGTTCCAGTTTTTCTAAATCTTGGGCTAAAAAAGCATAAATGATTTCGTCGGAATAACCGGGGGCGAGAAAAAATTGCCCTAATTTCTGCCATTTTCCGGCGCGATATCCGGTTTCTTCTTCGATTTCGCGTTTGATAGTTTCGGCGGGATTTTCATTGATTTCTACCGTACCAGCAGGAAATTCTAAAATTCGCCCTTTTGTGGCAAAGCGATATTGGCGTACCAAGACGAGTTTACCTTCGGGTGTGACGGGAACTGCAAGTGCTCCGCCCGGGTGGCGAATACATTCCCACTCGCCTTCGGAACCGTTGGGAAGACGGAGGGTGGCTACGTCAAAATTAAATTTGCGCCCTTGGTAAAATAGACGTTGTTTGAGGAGTTGGGGTAGTTCTTGACCGATCGACATAAGCGACAAGCGAATAATGTTAGCGTGCACCGATTTAAGACATCATAGGCGATCTCATAGGATTTTAGATTTTAGATTTTAGATTTTAGATTGGGAATGACTGATAACTATCACAGTTTGCAGCTTACCTACGGTTGCCTTTTTTGGGAAACTGGTACGATCCGTGAATTTTGCTCAATTTTTACAGTTGCAATTTTTGCACTCCGGAACAGTCTGCGGTTTGCAGGAGTTGGGCGATCGCACTTTTCGTCACCGGATGCACCCAATCCGGGGCAATTTCTGCTAAAGGTACTAATACAAAAGCTCTTTCGGTCATCCGGGGATGAGGTACAGTCAGTGTCTCAGTTTCTAGGATTAAATTGTCGTACAGCAGCAAATCTAGGTCTAGGGTTCTTGGCCCCCATTTTTCTCGGCGAATTCGATTAAATTTTATTTCAATTTCTAATAAAGCTGCTAGCAATTGTTCGGGTTCTAGTGCCACTTCTAGGATGGCACAGGCGTTGATGTAATCGGGTTGCGGCGGCCCCACCGGGGCGGTTTGATACCAGCTTGAATGGGATTTTACTGCTATTCCTGGGGTGTTGTTGAGGGTTACGATCGCGCTAGAGAGTGTGGCGAGGGAGTCTCCTAAGTTGCTACCGAGGGCGATCGCACATTTTGTTGATTTCATAAAGAAGAAGGTTCGGCAACGGATTGTGTAACGGATGTAACGGATGTCAGGAAGAAGGAAGAGGGAAGAAGGAAGAGGGAAGAAGGAAGGCACAACACTGATTTTGACACGGATACACGGATTAATTATCCAGCGTTCCTTCTGATGTTAAAGGAATAATGAAGAGTAACGCGGGGCCTGGTTTATAGACATCCTTTGCTACTGACAAGTATTTTGAGTAAAACTGAGATATTGCACCATTATCAATAACCATTCTATGGGCGGGCAGGAGGCCCACCCCACAAGAAAAGGCACTTGTTGTGGAACAGGCCGGAAAGCCTGTTAAGCGGAAATATGGTGACACAAAATATTATTTTAATTTAAGCTTAACACTATGTTAAATTTTATTAACTATCATTGAGAATTGTTAGTATTTAGTTTCAAAGATAATGAATTTGTACCTACGCTTATTGTCGGCCGTCATTCTAGCAATTATCAGTTTAACAGCAAGTATATCGATAGGTTTGGCTGAAACAAAAGAGCGCTACCTTACCCTAGATTCAGACGGCAGTCAATCTTTTGCGAGTTTAGTGCAGCAGGCGGAAGATTTAGCGAAAGAGTCGATCGCCCGCGAGTTTCAAGAAAATCCGGCATTAACAGAAGTTACAGTCATCATTACAGCCGATCGCAGCCGACAAAGGGTTCCAGTTTTGCGATCGAGAGTATCGCGCCACGATTGGCAAAAAGATGCGAGAATCGAACAGTGGACTAGATATTTTGCCGATGCTCAATTGCTGCTGGGATTCAGAGACGGCAATATTTCACCCGCAAATGCTGGGTTTTCGCAAGTGATTAATGGATCAGCGCCCAGTCGCAGTCGAGTGGCATCCCGACAAAATGATCCGGGTTTTCGAGATGATTAAACAATGGGTAATGGGGCCTAGGGAATTGGTAATTAGTAATTGGTAATTGCACCTAAGGAATAGCCAATAACTACTAACAAAACTCAACAGTCAACTGACTACGAGATTTAAGGGGTTATTAACCAAAATATCATCTTATTTTAATTAACCTTCAGGTTAACTTCCCTTAATTGAACAGTGATAGAGTTTCATACGGAATCATTAGATTAGGGAAGTTGGGCTGAACAGGAATTTATGTCTAAAATAACTCGCCGACAATTGTTAATTTTCTTCGGCAGCAGTGCAGCTACTACTGTGCTTGCTCCTCAACTAACTCAAACACTCTTCGGCATCAATTCCACCTCGGCCGAAGCTGTTGTAGGGCCGCTATCTTTCACTCCGTTAAGACTTCCCCACCCGCTGCCGATTTATCAAGAATTGTCCAGCTTTATGCCGATCGCCCTAAACGGACAGGGCACCGTCATGGCAGCCTCTCAGAATACTAAATTAACCAGCTACAACGTTGTTGATGATGTGGTTGTGCCGCCGGAATACGAACGTTACGTGATTCTCCGCTGGGGCGATCGAGTTTTCCCCGATCCGGCAGACTATTTCGGCTACAACAACGACTACACGGGCTTTGTAGGCCTTCGCGGCAGCAATGACGACGGTTATCTCTGGGTTAACCACGAGTACGTATCCTTCCCGATGTCGAAAGTGGCACCGGAAGCGCCGTCAGATGTGGCATCTTTCCCAGCGACCGATCGCGCCGTACTCGGTATAGACTTATCGGTAAAGAATCAGGCTACCCTCGGCGAATTTCTGTACAATCTCGGTGGTTCGATCGTCCGCATCACCAAACAAGCTGATGGACGCTTTGGGGCGATCGCCGGCGACCCCCTCAACCGCCGCATCCACGGACTTTCAGGCCTCGGAATCAACAGCCAGCGTACCGACAAATACAAGGATGTCACCTCCTGGGGAACCAGACAAGGCGACAATAACTATCTCACGGGCACGGGTCCTGCAGCTACCCAAGTCTTCGCGCAAGTCAACAGCGACGGACTCGGAAACCGGATCATCGGCACAGCATATAACTGTTCCGGCGGCACAACCCCTTGGGGCACAATCCTCTCCTCCGAAGAAAATTTCCAAGGTAGCGAACTATTCTTCGTCGGAGTTCAGGAAAATGTCAAACCCAATGGCGGCCAAACCGGCTACGCCAAGGGCACTACGGGTGAAGAATTCGGCTTAGTCGGCGAAAAATACGGCTGGATGGTAGAAGTCGATCCTCAAGATCCGAATTTCCGCCCCCGGAAGCACACTTCTTTAGGCCGTTTCCGCCACGAAAACGTCGCGATTCGCGCCGAAGCGGGAGGCAAGTTAGTAGTGTACATGGGGGACGATCGGCGCGGCGGACACACCTGGAAATTTGTCAGCAACGGCACTGTCACAAATCCCGCAGATAAAACCAACAGCCGGTTATTTGAAGACGGCGTTTTGTACGTTGCCCAATATAACCGTAATGGTAGTGGAAGATGGTTGCCGCTGGCATTAAATAGCCCGACGAATCCAGTGAGTCCTTCTAAAGTTGGCGAAGCAGAACTAGCAAGTTTTGGCAAAGCTCAAAGAGATGCCAACACTCGCTTGCCAAAACGCGCAGGAATTGCGGGTCCAACCGAAGACGGCGGTTCATTTGTTGCGGATACAACTAATGAAGCAACAGCACTTCCTGGCTATAGCAATAAAACTCTTGCTAATTTCTACAGCAGCCAAGGTGCGGTTTTAGTTGATGCTTTCTTAGCTGCTAATTTGATTGGTGGAACTCCGACGGCGCGGCCGGAAGATTTGGAAGTTAATCCTACTACTAAGGAAGTTTTCATTGCTTATACTGACGCCGCACCGGGAAGCGACGGCTATCCAGATTCTCGCATTTTTACTGTTGCTAAATACACGGCTGGACTCAACAGCACTCAGCAGTCTGGAGGAATTTACAAAATAATTGAAGATAGTTCCGACGGTGCGGGTTTGACTTTCCGCTGGCAGCGTTTTGCTCAAGGTGGAGAAGCGGGTTCGGTAGCTGGGGCGGGATTTGCTAGTGTAGACAATTTGGTTTTTGACACTCAAGGTAATGTTTGGGGCGTCACTGATATGTCTACTCCCACGCACAATGGTTTTGATGTAGGGAGTGTTGGAAAGGCAACGACGATCGACCACAAAAAGACTGGAAATGTCTCGGATTTTACTGGTGTTTTCGGCAACAATTGGCTGTTTTACATTCCGACTTCTGGGCCGAATGCCGGAAGTGTAATTCCGTTTGCTCAAGGGCCGAATCGGTGCGAAATGACGGGGCCGACTTTTGTGGGAGATACGCTGTTGCTTTCGGTGCAGCATCCGGGGGAAGATTGCCCGATCGATGATGGTACTGTACTCAGTCGGCCAATTGAAATGTTGGATTTGAATGGTGCTGTTTTCAATCAGACTCGGAGTGTGTCTCGCGGCAGTTTGTGGCCGAGTAATATCTCAAATGATTCGCGCAGATCGCCGATGCCGTCGGTGATTGGAATTCGTCGGGTGCGATCGACTCCAACGGGTCAGTTTCTTTAAATTGGACTTACGCAGCCGGGCCCAGAAACCGGGTTTGTACGAATTTGGAGTAAGATTAAATGAAGCGCGAAGGCGCTAAGGACGCGAAGAAAGAGAAAGAAGAAGATACTGTTATTTATTCGCGCTCTTCGCGTCTTCGCGGTTTGTTCAAATAATTAAAAATCCCTAGGGTAATTAATATCAAATCCCTTGACAGCGGAATTATTAATAAAATTGTACTTGGCAATATAAATCGGCGATTGCAATTTCTAGATTCACCGATTCAAGTTGCAAGGAGTCGCCAAAACCATACTCGGAGAGAACCCATTACCCGTGTTGGTTGCGCCGAAATATCTCTACTCCTAGCTGTTCAACTTGCACCAAGACATACTCTTGCAGTGTTGAAAAGTGGCGGTATTTAGCAAATTTAATGCGGCGATCTGCTGCTTCTGTGGAAGGCGATAAAACTTCGAGAATTAAGGAAGGAAATTGCACTAAGTGCGGATCGTTATCATGCTCATCACAAGTTACTACAACATCAGGAGAAAAATATTTTTGCCCTCGTTCTCCCTGTCGTTTCACAGTTAAGATGTAAATCTCATAGGGGAAATTAAGGCGATCGTCTAATAGCTTAAAGAAGTTGATGCAAATCCGATTGTGATTGCGGGTTTCGCCTCCTATCGCGACTACTTCGCCATCGTAATACTCGTAGCGTTCCTCTTGGGTGGGTTCCCAAGCCAGGTATTCTTCTGCACTCATCGATGGGCGATCGGGTAAGGCAACCATAATGCGATCGAGAATCAAGTATATTTCTAGAATAGCTCGAATCTACCTGTGTAAGCTACAAGAAAGTGTAAATATACCTTTTACTGGCAAGAACCAGAAAGGTAGGACGATCGCCCTATTGTGCTGTAGGGATTTTTACGTACTTATTATCTGCGGATACAACAGTAATTTTCCCGCCAGAAAGTGACATGGTTTTGTAACGCTTTGTAAATTGGTAAGTTGTCGAGGTAGAGGAAAGGGCAATCGCACTTGCAGCCTTCATTTCCCGTTATTTGGTGAGGAGATGAACGAGTTACAAGGTGCGATCGCCATCCTAATAGCTAGCAGTTTGACTTACTGCGGACGATCGAGCTGATGGAGGAAACATTGCTTAAGCCTGCACCAATTCATTTTGATAAGCATTTGCGAGTTTGATTTGGTATTCATTCTCCCAATACCGCTCTCCGTTATACCCAAAAGCGAACTTATCCCAATCTTTCTGTTTGAGATGACCCAGTAAATTTCTGTCCAGAATGAAGTTCATCATGTGTCTTGCTTGCCAATACTCCCCTGCAAAGTTCTCCTGGATGAACTGCTGAATTGAAGCGCAACCAGCAGCGGTATAATTGAATCCCATGACTTGGCCTAATCCAAAAGATGCACTTTTTAGAGCCTGAATTTCATCAAACTCCATTGCATCAAGTAAACGTTCATCCCACTCGGCTGAACCCCCCTTGTACAAATTTCTATCCCACACAGGAGAGGATAGATCTGAGCGGCTTTTGGAAACTGGTTTTGGAGTAAACTTGTAGAACCAGTGAGCTTCAAATAAAATCTTCGGACGTGCAGGAGATGGCTCTTTGAGTAAGAATCCAGAACCCGCAGATTCAACTTCCATAACAGCTTTAACTAAAGCAATTTCCAAATCAAACTCATCACTTAAATCTTGATAATCAGATTTAGACAATGCAGGTTGAACATATCCTGAAGGGATTTTGCAAATAGTGCGTTTCCCATCTGGATAAGTCACGGGAGGATAAACATACTCTATTCCACTGGGTAATGGTTTCATCATCTTCTTGATCTTTCTGTTCACTAAACTGCTAAGGATTTAGTTCAAGCACACTTTGAATGGCTAAACTGCTGACCGGGAAAAGGATTTTAATTTGTAGCACTTGCTAACATCCAGTGCTAAAACGATTCATCACTGAATGTTGGCAAATAGCTTATGGTTTACGAATGGTGTTGGAAGAACTTAGTTTTGAATGATGTGTAACCATGCATTCTGTTCATTTGATTTCAATATCTTCTGTGTGTAGAGATCGCGAGCATGAGCGTAGTCAGCAGAGGCAACACAAGTGGCATAGATGCCGTAGCTAGAGTAGCGTACACTTTCACCAGATTTAGACTCATCATGCTGGCCATCGGGGAAATTGTATTCTGCAAAGGGGTCATGAACGATAAAGCGGTAAGACAGTGTAACGGGGTCAGCTTCATATCCAATCAGTACAATGACGTGACCTATATGGGTGAACCATCCCTGAGTAATCACGGCACAACCTTCATCAAGAGCTTTTTTGGCATCATTCAAAGATCCGTTCAAAAGAAACTTATAAGATTTCACATGAGATTCAAGATAATCGCCCATCACAGCAGGATCGCCAGCAACACCCTTTGAATCCAGAGCAGCACGGATATCATAGACATCTGTGGTACGTAAAACCATTGCAATACACGCGCTCTGACAAAGTAGATTATTGGGCTGGGGAACGTAAATAGTCTTCGTTTTTGAAATAGTATTGGCTGTCATTATCAAAATTCCTTTGGTTTAGAACGTTAATTAAGGTGCAGAGTTTAAGCCCCGCTAAAAATCCAAACTTTACAGGCGTTAGTGGCTTTTGTTCTGCCTTAACTCAAAGAATAAACCACCCCCGATCGCCCTGTCGGTGTGAAAAAGTGACATGGTTTTGTAAATTTACGTAAATTCACTCAATCGATTTGAGATTTGATATCTGAGATTGTGCAATTAACCTCATCCCAAATCCGGGTTAAATATCCCCCTTATTTCTCAGTATCGGAAGGCCAACAAAAGCTTGTGTATTATCGGTTTTAACCGCCAAGTATAAAAGGGATTACCTTGCGGTTAATTCAGTCAATTTTTTTTCTTTCCCGAACAGCGACTCGCACTCATGAAACATCAGTAAATGTACTGAATAGGTCAAATTGGCAAGCTATGAAAGGACAAGAGGCGATCGCCCTAGTACAGCTCGGCGTAAGTAGACAGACTATATTTGTGGTAGAATAACATAGTTAGTTTAGACCAGTTCCGGT
>NZ_JAUBPR010000170.1:0-11104 GCF_036700845.1 Microcoleus sp. S13_C5 | reverse complement strand
ATGATGTAGCAGATGGTGGCGCTTAACAGGGTGGGAATCATCAAGACTCCGAACCAACCGATGTAAATCCGGTTGTCTGTGCTTGTGACCCATTCACAAAAGCGTTCCCAGACGTTGGCGCTTTCGCGCTGCTGTAAGGTTGTTGTCATTTGTTTATGATTGCTGTATTTGGTTGTCAATGTTCGGATGATGTTTATATTATTAACGGTTTTGTTAACCTTTGTAAAGGGGTTTGACGACAGTTAAACTGATGACTGTGATTAGGAAAGCTGATGAAACCAGAGAGATGGGCGTAGCTTGCGGGGCGGGACGCCATCGTCCCCGCGCGACAAGATATGCCAGCGTGGTCTTCGGCGTACCTCAACCCTAACGAACGGGAGCAATGGGAGGTCGAGAAGGTAGAGAAACAGGAGCGAGGGAAGGTGGAGAGACTGGCCTGCGAGGAGGTGGAGCACTGCTGAACTGCTGGAGTTGCTGCGGGGTTAGTGATCGCAAAATTCTCAGTCCGAGAGTGTCTCGGGAGATGCTTAAAGCGTAGGATGGCTCCAAATACGGGCGGAAATTGGATTTGTTGTTCAAATAGCTTTCCATGAAAGCTAGGCTGAGTCCGCTGAGGTAGCGGCGGGCTAAAGCTGGTTCGGGTCCGATGACCTCTGGTGGTGGCAGAAAGAGGCTTTGAGGGGAATCCTCAATCGTTGAGAAGTGAGTCCCGTTGTTCATCAGTACCAGATATTTGTTGGGCGATGTCAGCCATGTGAACGGTTGAATTTGTTCGAGCAAAGCGGGGGCGACGGTATCGGCGCTGCCTGCGATGAACATGACTGGGATTTGGATTTTGCTAAGGTTTGTTTCTCCGAGAATGCTGCTGACGATCGGGTTAACGGCGATCACAGCTTTGATGCGCGGGTCGCCGAAATTGTACTGGTTGCGCTCTAGGCCGCGGGCGCGGCACTGCAACAGTAGGGAGAGGTTCCAACTATCGTTTTCGAGTCCGCAATATTTGTCTAGGTGTGCAAAATTAATCCCTGCCCCGGCTAATGCTAAAGCCGTATAGCCACCGAAAGACTGGCCGATGACGCCGACCCGCTGCAAGTCGAGCTGCCCTTGATAGGCAGGATTGGTTGTAGAAAGCTGGGTTAAATAATCGAGCAAGTCTTTGATGTCGAGGGGGCGGTTGACAAATTCTGCTGGTTCTACTATTTCATTGGCTCTGCCTGTTACTAAGTCTTGAATTTGTTGGGCGTTGCTGCCGGGGTGTTCGGGGACGGCGACGGCAAAGCCGTAGGAGGCTAGGTGTTTGGCTAAATACTCGAAGGAAATGCGATCGGAACCTAAACCGTGGGAAATTACTACTACAGGAGCCGGTTGGGGGCTGCGCTGTGGCAAGTAAATGTCCATATCAAACGTGCGATCGCGATTTGGACTCGTCAGAGTTACCGATGATTTTTTCCAAGTATAGGGGCCCGGTAGCTGGGGCTGCAGCATTGCCGCAGCCGGTATGGCGGGTTCTAAGGCTGCTTGTGCTTCGGACAACTGGGCGACTCCGGCGATCGTCTGATTGGAACGGTTAATCAGCGATGTCAGCTCGTCGGCAATACCCAAGCCACGAGCGATGTCAATCCTGATGCCATAAGTGGGGAATTTCCGCAGCACGTTGAGTATTGTCAGGCCTTCTGGATCTGAGGCTGCTAAAATCAGGGCGGCTCGGATGGCATAAAATCCGGGCTGCCGAGCTTTGGTTTGAATTACTTGGCCCAAGCGTTTCAGCAGCACTTCTCCTTGAGGCGTGTAGAGAAATTGGGCGATCGTCACCTGGCTGATTTCAGCTTTCGCTTGCAGGGCGCTGCGAATCTCAGCTAGCTGAGATTCTTTGATGTACTGAGCCAAGCCGTCCAAGTTTGAGTCTATTTTGCCTTCTTTGGCAAAAAGTGCCAGGGATTCGATGGGAACTGATTCTTCTAGCGGCCCGTAAGTTACGTAAATTCGCTCGGCACCCATTGCCGGCGCGGCGGTGCAAACAGCCGTGAATGCAAACAATCCTAGGTATTTTACGGCGATCGACCGCCGAGTGCGAACGGCAGCAGTGGAGAGGCTCGAAAACAGACTGTTCATAACTTTCACACCTAGGACTTCTAATAATTAGTCGGTGAAATGATGTAAATTGTTTCGTTAACATTTAATGCCCAAAAATCGATCTGTTGCTTGGGATGCTTCGGAAATTAGGTTATCTTGGGAAGCATAGCCTAAAAGTAATTTTCTGATTTGACAAGGCTAGCTGAAATTTAAAATTCCACGCCGAGGGGTCAAACCTACTGGAATGCCCATTGATTATTTTTTCAGCTATGCAAGATATTTTCGATCGAGTTTGTAACTACAGCCTGAGTGGGAGAATTTATGATGTTCAATGCAACTGCTATCCTGATTGACGCTTTTGTGCAAGAGCTGCAGGCCGGCTACCGTCGCACCTACGGCAAGTACAAGCCTGACTACCCTGAAATTATCGCCTGGGCTGGGACTATGGCTCTGGAAAATATCGCTAATTGCGATGCTCTGTACCACAATGTGGAACACACAATGCTGGTGGCTTTGGTGGGACAAGAGATTCTCCGCGGCAAGCATATTCGCGAAGGGGGAGTGTCGCCGGAAGATTGGCTGCACTACCTGATCTCGCTGCTGTGCCACGATATCGGCTATGTCAAAGGTGTTTGTCGCCAAGACCAAGAAGCTGTGGGACTCTACGCTACGGGTATTGACGGGGGCATGGTTTCTGTGCCGATCGGGGCAACTTCTGCCAGTTTAACTCCTTATCATGTCGATCGAGGAAAACTCGTAATTGACGAACGCTTCGGCGGCCACACATTAATTGATGCCGAACAAATCAAGCGCAATATTGAATTGACGCGCTTCCCAGTTCCTGCTAGCGAAACTCATCAAGACAGAAACAATTATTCTGGACTCGCTAGGGCGGCTGATTTGATCGGTCAGTTGAGCGACCCCAATTACCTGCGAAAAATAAGTGCCCTGTTCTACGAATTTGAGGAAGTCGGCACTAATAAAATCTTGGGCTACAAGTCTCCGGGAGATTTGAGGCAAAATTACGCCAAGTTTTATTGGAATGGAGTTTTTCCCTACATTCCAGCAGCTTTGAACTACTTGGAATTGACCCAAGGAGGCAAACAAATTATTGCCAACCTCTACGCCAATGTATTTCAGGTAGAACACGCTGAACCGCTCGCTTTCAAGCATAACGCTCAAGAATTAATCGAATCCCGCGCCCATAGCAACTTGAACGGCGAAAAAGATGGTGATAATATTCAACCTTCCGTGTTGTCCGGTAAAAACAAGCCATTTGGGGATTTTCCCGACTTGAATTTGTGATGATTGACGCGCATAATTTGGCATAAATAAGGGCGAATCAGTGGATTTCAAAATAGAGAATTCGGCGTGACAGGTCTGGCAACGTTCGGCTTTTAATCAGTCGAAGGATTGGAATTTTGCTCCATAGATTAATCTGGGAGGTTGAACAAGAGTCGAAAATTTTGGCCGACTGGCGACTCCTGTCGGAAATTAACTATCCGTTTTTGGACAGGGTGATAATTAGGATAAGTTTTGATTTTCTAGTTGCTGGAGCTTTGTTTTTAGCTCAAATTGAGATTAATCATCTCAAGTCTAAAATCGCTCTGGCAGCAGAGAGGTTGCTCGCTCCTTTTTTTTGAGCTAAAATGGAGATTTATAATCAAAAATCGAAAATCAAAAATCGAAAATCAAAAATCGATATGGCAGCACAAATTCAGCAGCAAATTCAACAGTTGAGGCACCAGCTACAAGAAGCTAGCTATGCTTATTATGTTCTCGATGCGCCGATTATGCCAGATGAGGTGTACGATCGACTTTATCGCCAGTTGCAAGAATTAGAATCAGATTATCCTGAATTAATTACTGCGGAAAGTCCGACTCAGCGAGTGGGAGAACAGCCTGCTACTCAATTTTTTAGCGTCAAGCACAATATTCCTCTCTACAGTTTGGAAAATGCTTTTAATTTTGAAGAATTTGCTAAATGGCAGGAACGCTGGCAAAGGGTAGCAGGAGATAATCAACAATTAACTGCTGAATATGTTTGCGAGTTAAAAATTGACGGTTCTGCTTTAGCATTAACCTATGAAAATGGAGTTTTAGTTCGCGGTGCGACACGGGGAGACGGCATTGCGGGAGAAGAAATTACTCAAAATGTCAAGACTATTCGCTCGATTCCTTTAAAGCTCAATTTAGATAATCCGCCGCCTGTTGTGGAAGTGCGGGGAGAGGCTTTTTTATCTTTAGCTGTGTTTGAGGAAATTAATCGGGAACGGGAAAAAGCGGGGGAACAATTGTTTGCTAATCCTCGCAATGCTGCGGCGGGTACGCTGCGGCAGTTGGATTCTAAAATTGTGGATAAGCGAAAATTGGATTTCTTTGCTTATACTCTGCATTTAGATCAAGGTAACGAGGGTAACACGCAGTGGGATTCGTTGGAATTGTTGCGACGAATGGGGTTTAAGGTGAATCCCTATCGCAAAATTTGTTATTCTTTGGATGAGGTTCGCGAGTATTACGAATATTGGGATAGTGAGCGGCGGAATTTGCCTTACATGACGGATGGGGTTGTTGTTAAGATTAATTCGGTTTTGCTGCAAAAACAATTGGGTTTTACTCAGAGGTTTCCGCGTTGGGCGATCGCCCTGAAGTATCCCGCGGCCGAAGTGCCTACAATAGTAGAAGCTGTCACCGTACAAGTAGGGAGAACCGGGGCTCTGACCCCTGTAGCGGAACTCAAACCGGTTCAGTTGGCGGGGACGACGGTTTCGCGGGCTTCTCTCCATAATAGCGATCGACTTTCCGATCTGAACCTGCACATTGGCGATACTATAATTGTCAGAAAAGCTGGGGAAATTATACCAGAAGTTGTGCGAGTTTTGCCGGAACTTCGCCCCCAAAATGCTCAACTTTTCCAAATGCCTAGTTGCTGTCCCGAATGCGAACAGCCTGTGGTTCGGGAAAAGGGGGAGGCCGTTACTCGCTGCATCAATACATCTTGTCCAGCGATTTTGAGGGGTTCGCTGATTCATTTTTGCAGCCGAGATGCTCTGGATATTAACGGTGTTGGGGAAAAGTTGGTGCAGCAGATGGTTGATAGCAATCTGGTGCATTCTGCGGCGGATTTGTACGATTTGACGGCGGAAAGATTGATGAGTTTGGAACGCATGGGTAAGAAGTCAGCAGAAAAGTTGGTAAGTGCGATCGCCCAATCGAAAAATCAACCTTGGTCGCGCGTACTTTACGGCTTGGGTATCCGCCACGTCGGCACAGTCAACGCTCAATTGCTGACAGAAAGGTTTGCCACTGTGGAAGAGTTAGCAGCCGTATCGGCGGCCTCGATTGAGGGGGTTTACGGCATCGGGTCGGAAATTGCTCAAGCTGTTTATCAGTGGTTTCGAGTGCCGGCAAATCAAAGTTTAATTGCACGGTTGAAAACTGCGGGATTGCAATTGCACTCAGAAGTAAAAAGTTCCAATTTAGCCAGCACAAATTTACTCCTTGCAGGCAAAACTTTTGTGCTTACAGGAACTTTGCCTACTTTGAAGCGAGATGAAGCTAAAGATTTGATTCAAAAAGCTGGAGGTAAAGTAACAAGTTCTGTGAGTGCTAAAACAGATTATGTGGTTGTGGGAGAAGATGCGGGTTCTAAGTTAGAAAAGGCTCAATCTTTGGGGGTAGAACTACTTTCGGAAGCTGAGTTATTAGAACTGCTATCGAAACCCTAAATGATTGGTGAAAGTCAATATCTCTCTCTTTTTTTTTCTCTGCGCCGTCTGCGCCGTCTGCGATTCGTAAAAAAGCTGATTCACTTGAGCCGTTTTCCGAGAACATCGCCAACCATTCTATTTCCCTAGGTGCAAAATAGCCGATCGCGAATTGGGCAATACCTCAAAAGGCATAGAAATCGCGATGCACTTGGTGAATATACACACTTCCCGGCGGTGCTGCCCCCATCGGTTGTCGGTAGAGGCTAGTTTTGCTAAAATTTGATAAAGTTTGCAATAGCGATGGCAACTGCCAGATTAGCCAAGTCCCAGCAATCAGAGGAGATACATTATGTCGGAAATTCCAGTAGAACAAACACAAACAAACTTGCCAACTCCAGAAACAACTACCGAAAGCTCACTTTCTGGGATGGAAAACGTTAAAAATAGTTTGGGAAACGTCCTAAATAGTTGGAAGTTGAAAGCAGGATTAGCCGTTGCTGTACTTTTGGGAGTTTTGCTATTTGCTTTCTACTGGCAGCATATGATTGCAGTCGTAGGTATGAAGAGTTGGTCGGCGCGATCGGGCGCTCAGCCGATCGAATGTATGGTAAGAGATACCAATAACGACGAGTATGTCAGTTGTAGCGCCCTCCTCGATCAGCAGATTGTCCCTCTTGAGTGCAGTTCGAGTTTGTTCAATATCGGCTGTCGAGTCAATTACGGAACTGCGGCACCAAACCCGAGACAAATCCCCCCTAGATAGAGCATCTACGGGTTAGAGAGGGTTGTTCAAGGAACAAATTTGTTACTTAAAATATGGGACTTACAAAAAAAGCTCTCACCGTGAAAATAGTCCAGCAATAAATAGCGGAAAATTGTTGTTTTTCTTGTTGTAAATTAGCAGGTAAGTAGGCTTACCTGCTATTGCCATTAGCTAATCTGTGATAGATGATGTGCGGCAGTATCTTGGCGATCCGAAGGTTTTTGGTGATATTACTTTGGTGGTGAGGAAACAGAAATAGAGTTCCAAACCCCCTGGATCGATCGGCGGTGGAAATTGGGGCAGCCACGGGGGAACCGCCCCAAGCGGGCATTGCTCCTCATGTAGAAACTTTTGTCCCTCAGAAGCTGAGACTGAAAAATAAAGATGGCAGCTTACCAAGGGCTTCCGATCATGGTGAAACTACTCCAATAGTAAGGATGAGAAAAATTTTGGTTTGCTTGTTGTAAATGAGCAGGTAAATTTAACTTCCCACCTGTTGTTACTAGCTGTCCGTTTTCCAGCCGCACTTTACCGGACATCATTGCTTGTTGAGCCAGTTGCAAAGCTTCTGCCTTAGTTGTGGTTCCTCGCAACTGGTGGTAAAATTCGCTCATCAGCCCCAAAGTGCCTCCATCGTCAACATACCACAAACTCCCTAAAGCAGATTTCGCGCCGGATTTGACTGCTAAACCTCCAAAACCTAACTCTGCTTCCCGATCGCCCATAGCAGTTCTACAAGCACTTAATACTAACAAGTCTACCTGCGGATTGCGCCAATTCAAACTCTCCATGCGATCGAGCTGCAATTTGGAATTCCACAGTTGAATGTAGGAATTGCTCGGTTTTCCCGGTTTGAATTCAGCGTGAGTTGCTAGGTGAACGATCCGAAATCCTCCCTTGGCGTGTTCCGAGTTGAGATTATCTAAAGTGAAAGTAGAATTGAGGAAAGATGGGCTCTGCCACTGAGCCGAAATCGCCTCCAGTTCGATCGGCACACTGGGCAAGGGCTGTTGGTCAACAAATTCTGACCTTCCCATTGCTAGCACTGTGGCGTCTCTAACAGCTTTATAATCAGTATTAGTCGAACTAAAACTTGGAATTAGGCTGAAACTGTATTTTTCAATCAAGAAGCCTTTACCGTCGTGCAACGCGGCAAAGGGCAGGCTCCGCAATCCCGGATCGACAGACAGTAATAAAGTTTGAATTCCTAAGTTTTGTAAGTCTTTTTCTAGGGGGGCGATCGCCCATTTATATAGTTGCTGGGCGGCGCTTAGATAAGTGGTACTATCGCGTTTTGCGGGATTGGTGATTTCATTGCGGAACTCCTGGACGGTAGGGAAAAGAGCTGCTCTGTTGGCTTCGGGGACGCTGTAGTGAATCGGCCGCCCTACGGGAGGAACTAAAATTAGTTCCAGTCGATCTTCTCGCGAGACTATGTAGATAATACCCGACCGCTTGCCCGGTTGCTCTGCGATATCTTGTAAAGTTTGTTGGAAGGTCGAAATCAAGACTTTTTCCTCTGGGAGGTTGGCTTTTACCCCCAAGTATTCTCCAAATTCTTGATTCCTCATTTCTTCGATTCCCCAGATTGTTTTCTGGATATCGTTACCTTCAAAAAGTCGATCAGGAGACGGAACATATCCCAGAACTAAATTAGAAGTAGGGTTGACTGTTGGCGCTTGTTGTGGTGCTGGTGAGGGTGGTACGAAGTCGCTGGGTAATTTACTGGTGATACTTTGATCGATGCTTAAAACTTGATCGCCAGCAGCAACACCGGGATTGTCTCGCGGTGGAGTTTTCGGGGGTTGAAAGTCTTCTGAATCAGGGGTTGGAGGTTGCGGTGCGGGTGTATCTGCGGCTGTGGGCGATGTTGGTGTGGGGACAGGTGCGGGCACTTGTATTTCCGTAGCATCGATCGCAGTTAATTCTGATACTAACTCTATTGGCTCCCTGGCGATCGGAGTGGGAGGGACACTCGGAGTCGGAGTCGGAGTTACCAGCGGAGTGGGAGTCACACTCGGAGTCGGAGTCACACTCGGAGTCGGAGTAGAAGTGACACTCGGAGTGCCAATGACACTCGGAGTCGGAGTCGGAGTCACACTTGGAGTCGGAATGGAAGTGACACTCGGAGTGGAAGTGACACTTGGAGTGGGAGTGGGAGTCACACTCGGAGTCGGATTGGGAGTGACACTGGGAGTCGGAGTTGGAGTTACTACCGGATTGGGAGTTTCACTTGAAGTGGGAGTTGGAGTTACTACCGGAGTTGGAGTGACAACGGGAGTGGGAGTTGGAGTTACTACCGGAGTTGGAGTGACAACGGGAGTGGGAGTTGAAGTTACTACCGGAGTTGGAGTTGGAGTTACTACCGGATTGGGAGTTTCACTCGGAGTGGGAGTGGGAGTTACTACCGGAGTTGGAGTTTCACTCGGAGTGGGAGTGGGAGTTACTACCGGAGTTGGAATTTCACTCGGAGTGGGAGTGGGAGTTACTACCGGAGTTGGAATTTCACTCGGAGTGGGAGGGGGAGTTACTACCGGAGTTGGAGTTGGTGTAGGTGTCGGGTCGATCGCGTCATCAGTCGAAAACACAATATTACCAACATTACTAGAACGAGGAAACGACTGCGATGTAATGGTAGATTGTCCCGTTGTAATTGCACCCGCCGTACCGTTGCTAGCAGCATCCCCCACCACAAACGGTTGAATCGGCGTCCCTCCATCTCCCCCAGCGTGCACAATTGTAATTTTGCCACCACCGGCACCGCCAGCAGTAGAAATGCTAGCAAATCCCGTCGGGGACAGTGGGGTTGAAAAAGTACCAGTAGCGCGGAAAAAATTGCCTGTTATTGCTGTGACATCGCCGCCGGTGCCGCCAGTACCGCCTTGGGCATTGATAAACTCTACTTGAATATCGCCGATCGGATCTAAGAACACATTGCCCGCATTTCCGAGTATACCGCTAGAGTTAATTTGTCCGGCCGTAATTGAAGTTATCGCCTTAACTGTTATGTTACCGCCACTGTTTGCCGATGTATTCAAATTGCCTGCGGTGAAATTGTTACCGCTTGTAAATAGAATTTCTCCGCCATTAGTAGTAATATTTTTAACACTTAAATCGCCCTTGGCAATAATATCGACTTTGGCGGCGGTGACATCTCCCGATAAGTTGACTTTTTCCGTGTTTAGTGCTGTCAATTGTTGCGCGTTAATTGTCGAGTTTCCTGTCACATTGCCAGCATTTTCGATCGCCAAATTTCCTAACTTGCTGGTAGCCCCCACCGAACCGTTGAAAGTGATGCTGCCGCTACCGGAGGCTAGAGTTAAGTTGCGGGCATTAATGCTGTCACTGTCGATCGCACCAAAAGCAATATTTCCCCCGGCGGTACTAAATACCGCATCCTTTGTCAAAACCAAAGCATTGCTAATATTAATGTTGCCATTGTTCGTCGTAACATTACCGCCTAATCTAGTGTTTAATCCCGTCACATTAAAACCATAATGGCTTTTAACGTTTCCAATAAATTCTGCATTTGAGGCAGTAACATTCAAAACAGATAATGGCGTTGTGTCTCCGATATTTCCTTGCACCAGCACATTGCCTGTAGCCGCCGCATCTAAGTTCAACAAATGATTACCGTCTATCGCACCAGTTATCTTAATATCTCCGCCGCCGGTAGTGAGATTAATATCGTTGCCGAGTGTGACATTGCCGTTGAGAGCGATCGGATTTTTATTGGTATTGATGCCATAATTCAAATTAATTGTGGAAGCGTTGAGAGCAATGCTGCTGTTGTCATTGCCGGTAAGAGTGCCATCAAGTGCGATCGTACCAGTTCCCGTTTGAATATTTACTGGGTCTAAAAATGTGAGATTATAGGGAATACTAATATTAGCGCTGCTATCCGAGCGCCCGATCGCGATCGAGCTAAACCCATTTTGAATCAAATTAAGTTCCGATGCAGTCAAATCTAAAGCGCTAGTATTGTTATCAATTCCGCCCACAACAATATTTTGTCCTGCGGTTGCGGGTTGTAGCGTTAACGCACCAGTACCAGAAAGATTCCCGGCAAAATCAATTTCACCGGCTGTTAAATTCAACGGGTTACTACCTGCCGATAAAGTAGAACCGAAAGCAAGAGTTGCATCTCCAAGTGTAAAACTTACAGGAGCTTTTAATGTCACTGGGCCACTAAAAGTAATGTTATCATTAGTTGTGGCCATATTTCCGCTAACCGCCACATTTCCCCCGCCATTTTGAATAAATGCACCGTCTAAGTTCAGGTTTTTCTCAATATTGAGATTCACCTTATTGGTAATTGTGAGCGTGCCGTCATTGGTGGTTGTTACAGTTCCTTTGAGATTAACATTCTCAGCCGCAATACCGAGATTGCCAGCTACGTCAACTGTATTATTGAAAGTAATGTCGCTGCCGGAGAGAAGGGGATTATTGGCAATTGTAACTGCATCTCCATAAGTTTGAGGGCCAGTTGTAGTCACATTGCCATTGAGTTGAGTTGTGCCACCAATATTAGTCGTCAAACTCGCGGCATCGACTGTTT
>NZ_JAUBPR010000169.1:0-11146 GCF_036700845.1 Microcoleus sp. S13_C5 | reverse complement strand
TTTGATAATTTTCGAGAACGCGTATTAGCTTGCTTTTCTAATTAGATAAAAATATCACCGCAACTTCAGGAGAGCCACAACTCCTGACATTTTTGCTCCTGATATTTGGGTAGTAACTCACAAAAATGATCTCTACTAACTGTAGCACTATTTTAGGGAAGTGGTATCAGGTGCCCAGCGAAAGACAACCGCATCTCTATTCTCAATCGGCCTCCTGGCGTGCCAAGGGTATCCAACCCCCTTCCATCCGAGAGTCCGAACAGTACAAAAAAGCCATCAACAGCCGCAAAAGCCTGAGTGAACTGGGACGCCCCGACTTGGAATATCCCTTTGAAATCCTGCTTGCTAAAATCGAGTCCCTTTTACAACAGAAGGGACGATGAGCCAGGACTTACGAAACTGGCCCAATTAGTACGGTGCCCCGGAAGTCCAAAGCCTTATTCTCTCGATTAAACACGGCGTCTGAGGCACCCTGAAAGTTGATTGCACTGTGACAATTGCATAAGTCCTAAGACGGCTAGCTGACTGCACAAACTCCATTGGCATTAGGAATGAGACCTGCTGCATACCAGATCCAGATGGCAGCTCCGAGCACAGCCTAAAGTTTTGCTAAGGCTTGATCTATATGCACTCTCATTTTTTCCGCCAAGAGATGGACATTGGGTTCTTGAAGGATAGTTAGATGATCTCCAGGGATATCATATATGTCTAATCCTCCAAGCAACAGTTCCTTCCAGTTTTCCAAAGTGTTAAAGTGATTTTCATCAATCGCCCGGAACAAAATGGCCCTGCCTGGGTAAGGCTTTGGCCTGTAACTGTTGAAAGCGTAATCCCGAAACTCTAGTCGAGGATCTACATTATTAATGTTAGAAGTCGATTTAGTCTGAAATTGTACCTTTTGGAAAACATAGGAAAGCCCTTGTTGGCGCAGCTTTTTGGCATGAAGAGCCAGCCTCTGACTCAATGACATTTTGTTTTTCCCTGGAATCACACTATCCAAAAGGCACAGTAAAGCTACTTCCTCACCCTGTAAATGAAGTTGATGGGCCATTTCAAAGGCTACTAAGCCACCCAATGACTCACCCGCTAGGAGGTAAGGACCTGTCGGCTGATGTTTTTGGATCTCTTTGAGATAGCGAGTTGCCATATCTGCAACACTCACTACATCCGTTGGTGATTTGTCAAGTTTCTCCTTTTGGAACATACTGACTTCCTCGTTGAAATAGATCCCATAACAAGTCTGGTCTTCGCCGAGGTGTCTTGACAAATCATAGTAAAGGAATATGCCGTAAATGAAGAATAAAGGCAGTTTGGAACTGCCTTCCTGAATCGTGACTAAAGCCTGCGTAGAAGACAAGCATCCTTGTTGGCGAAGGGTGTTAGCCAACTGCTGAATCGTTGGCGATTGGAAAAGGATAGCTAAAGATAGCTCTTGCTTGTAGGTTTCCTCTATTTCACGCATTAGCGATATCGCTAATAGGGAATGTCCTCCCAGCTCGAAGAAATTATCTGTCGTACTGATGGGTGAAGTATGCAATACTTTTTCCCAAATCTTGATGAGTTGAACTTCCAAATCATCCTGGGGCCGGGCAAATTCTCTGGGATTTTCTTGCGTTGCTTGAGTTGTAGTGGCTGGCGGATATAGAGGCGTTGGAGTGGCGAGTGTGATTGCTGGTTGGGCAGATTGTTGAGGTGCAGGTAGAGCTTTACGATCGACCTTACCATTAGGTGTTAGAGGTAGAGCTTCCAAGAAAACGAAGATAGACGGCACCATATATTCTGGTACATACTCCTTGAGCAGACTTCGCAGTTCTTGGATGGTTGGGTTCTGATTGTTGACGGCGATAATATAACCCACTAGACGCTTGTCGCCAGGAAAATCTTCCCTGACGATGACCACCGCCTGCTGCACATTGGGATGTTTGACCAAAACAGACTCGATTTCACCGAGTTCGATGCGAAAACCGCGAATTTTGACTTGAAAATCTAGGCGACCCAAACACTCAATATTTCCATCTGGCAAATAACGCGCTAAGTCCCCCGTCTTGTAGATTCGTTCGGTTTCCCGAAAGGGATTAGGAATAAATCTCTCTGTCGTTAAATCGTCACGTTGCAAATAGCCTCGGGCTAATCCTGAACCACCAATATGTAATTCCCCAGCCACCCCAACGGGAACGGGTTGTAACAGAGGATCTAAGATGTAGATATCGGTGTTGGCGATCGGCTTACCAATTAAAATTCGCTGTTGGGCATCTTTGATTTGATAAACCGTTGACCAAACTGTTGTTTCTGTCGGCCCGTACATATTCCAAAGTTCCGTACCTTTGGTTAACAATTGGGCAGCCAATTCTTTAGGCATGGCTTCCCCACCGGAGAGCATTTTCATCGGGGACTGACCTTCCCAACCCGATTCCAGCAATAATCGCCAAGTCGCTGGGGTCGCTTGCAGGATCGTAATCCCAGATTGGGCGATCGTCTTTGATAACTTTTTGCCATCCATGGCATCTTCCCGACTCAGGATGACAACCTGTGCTCCAACAGTCAGGGGTAAGTACAGTTCTAAGACGGCAATATCAAAAGAGAGGGTGGTGACAGAAAGCAAAATATCCGTCGCACTGATTCCCGGTTGCTGACGCATCGAACGTAAAAAATTGACTGCCCCACGGTGGAGAACTTGCACGCCTTTGGGCTTACCCGTAGAACCGGATGTGTAAATGACGTAGGCCATATTTTCTGGCGTAACACTTGCGATCGGTTTTTCCTGGCTCTCTTGAGCTATCAGGGGCCAATCCGTATCCAAACAGATGACCAATGCTTCTTTGGTAGGCAGGTTCTTGACAAGCCGCTGTTGTGTTAACAATACTTTGGCTTGGGAATTATCGATCATGTATTCCACGCGATCGGGAGGGTAGTTCGGGTCTATGGGAACATAGGCGCCGCCAGCCTTCAGCACACCTAATAATCCCACCAGCATTTCCAGAGAACGCTCAACACAAATGCCGACTAAATCATCCGGTTTTACCCCTCTTTTTTGTAAATAGTTGGCCACTTGATTAGAGCGTTGATGCAGTTCTTGGTAAGTCAATGTTTGACCTTCAAAGGAAACAGCAATTTTCTCTGGAGTTGCTTCTGCTTGCCCGGCCACTAACTGGTGGAGGCATTGATCTTGGGGGTCATCTGTTTGGGTTTGATTCCATTCTACAAGCAACAGATGTTTCTCTTTGTCTGGCAACAGCGGCAATGCAGAAATCGGTAGTTCTGGATGAGCCACAATCCCAGCCAAAAAAATCTGGAAATGCTCCTTCATTCGTTCAATGGTTTCTGCATCAAACAAATCCTTGCTGTAGGACCAACTCCCCTCCAATCCTTCGGTGGTTGGTTTTAAGAATAAAGTTAAATCAAACTTCCCTTCGTTATTTTCAATCACCCAAGGACTTGCCGTTAATGTTGACAGATCTATTTTTTGGAAGGGAATATTTTCTTCAAAGACAAAGGTCACTTGAAACAGAGGGGAATAGCTCAAATCGATCTCGGGACAAAATTCATCGACCAACAAACAATAGGGTACATCGTGATAGGCTTGCGCTAACAAAGCGACTTTCCGCACTCGTCCCAGAAACTCTGGGAACGTGGGATTACCCGACATATCTGTACGAAGGGGGACGGCATTGACAAAATTTTCTGCATTCACACGGCTCACAAAGGGGGAGCCAACAATCACGTCTTCGGTACCTGTGTAGCGATAGAGCAAGATATTAAACGCAGCTAACAGGGTTGTGGATAGGGCGACCCCTTCGTTCCCGCTCAATTGGTTGAGGGCTGCCGTGATTTCCGCAGAAATGCAAAAAGACCGAGAAGCTCCCCGGAAGGATTGCTCTGGGGGGCGTGGCCGGTCAGTGGGTAGGGGTAATAAAGGAGGGGCTCCAGCAAGTTGTTTTTTCCAATAGGCTAAGGATTCTTGAAGGGGGAGCTTTCGTAGCTCTGACATCAGAGTTGTATAGGATGTTTCGTAAATGGCGCGCTCGATAGATTGCAATTTGGGATCGTAATACAAGATTAATCTCAGAATACCCAAGGCTGGAACCCATTTTTTAGCTGCTATATATTTCAGGATTTCGTAAGGCAATCGATTGCCAAAAAGCTTAGTCCAGTGGTGTTTGCCCTGCTCATAGGCAACTATATATTCTTCTTTTTCAGTTTGTTGAACGTAACTCCATTGCTGATAATGATCTCGGATTGCATGGATCAGAAAGTAGGTCGATTTACTGGATATGTTATTGCCAGTGTAGCGATATTGAGAAACGACTTGACCGTGGAAATAGATAGGAAAATTACGGGCAATTCGCAGACATAAATTGTAATCTTCGGTCGCTAATACACTTGGGTCAAATGCACCGATAGACTCAATGGCGACAGTATCCAGGGCAACACGGCGAAACATAATACAACCGCATTGAATCCTATGCCGGATAGCCAAAAGGGTTTCATAATTAGCAACTTCAGGCTGATTCTCATATTTCTCTTCTACTTTGTATGAGCCATCGGGTTGAATGGAATAGAAGAAATAACGACCAAACACCAAGCCCATCTCTGGCATGGCGTTGAGATGCTTGACTCCAATCTCAATCGCTTCAGGCAAAAGGCAGTCATCACTATCCAGGAAGACAAGATACTCTCCCGTACTAATCCGCAGACCAGTATTGCGTGCAGTAGCATGGCCTCGGTTGTTTTGATAGAAGTATTTTACTGTCGGGTAGCGATCGCAGACTTCTTTCGTTTCATCAGTAGAGCCATCGTCTACGACAATAATCTCAAATGCGGGGAGAGTCTGAGCGAGTATACTCTCAATAGCTTCGGGCAAGAATTTGGCGCTATTGTAGGATGGAATCACTACTGATACGTTTACGTTTTTGGTCATTTTTTATTCTCCAAAACTTTTGTCAAATGTCGCTGCAGCCAGTATGAAAAATTTATCTCTCCAGACATCTATCTCTCACAACACTTATTAGCGAGCGGAATCGTCCCGATTTGGCGAGGGGGATGGCTTTACTATCCTTCCTTCGCGAATTTTTGTTGCTCAATCTGCACACGTAAGATACCGTGTAAGGCATTGGAAGTTCCAAAACTGCCCAACCTATTCTTACATCGACTTAACCTACGGTGTCAATCCCTAAGAGATATCTCCGAAAATTTCCCAACGCTTAATGTGAGACGTTTCTGGCTATTGGGCACTGCGTGTCAAATGGCTACAAACTAACTAAACGCTCAGGCTTTGAAGATGAATTGATAAAAATTATCCTAATTTTATTAACTATTTTAATTGGCCTCGATCGCTTTTTGATCAGATCACAAGAAACTCTCCAGCGAGTATAGAGCTTCTAAGCGTGAGAGGGTAGTATGAAGGTGACGGTTGCGTCATCAAGCTGACAGGAGGGTGACAACCAACTTAAAAGCCTAGCCAGACAAGGGTTTAAGCTGATTAATCTCAAAAAAGATGGAGGACTGCAATCGCTACTTTTTCGGGTTTTGACAACGCCCAAGGAAGCTTTCGGGCGATCGCCATCATTATTCTCAATATACCTGTCAATAACCTGGGAGCTTTTTTAGGTTAAGGAGCCTCCAAGCTTTATCTCTCCTGGGTCTCAGAGGGGTTGTCAGCCCTTCACCAGCAAATAATTCATAATTGGTGAGTACATAAATTGATTATAATTATGAGTTACCTTCTGGTAGCCTAACTAAGTCGGCGCTGTAAAACGCAACTATGTAAACGATCATAAAGTATCCAAATGCCCGACCGCAGAACTCGTCAGCTCTGTTTACATAATGTTACATGGTTCTGTTTAATCCGACCTACCTACTTATTGATTGATAAGTTCTGCTAGTTTCCTTCCTCATACCTGTATGAAAAAACCGATCGCGACTATTTCACTTTTATTGAATGTCATCCTCTTAACAGGGATTTTAGGATTTGCAATCAAGACGGGGTATTTAGGTAGACTCTTCGTCATGTTTAATGCAAATTATATGGAATTACCCACAGACACCCTCAGTTCTAACTCTTGGTGGGAGGATGAAGTTAAGTATCAACTTTATCTCACTAAAAGCACTCAAATTGATACTTGCTTTTTTGGAGATTCTATCACCTCTGGGCTGGGGAATACAATGGGTAAGGATACTTTTAATTTTGCCTTATCGGGCATGACAACAATTTCTCAGCTTGAACAGCTCAAACAATTAACTGGTGCTCACGTTAAATGTAATAAAGCCATTATTGCCCTCGGTACTACTGATGCGAGCGATCGAACGATGGATGGACAATTTATTGACAATATGCAGCAAATTATCCGCCTGATTAGAACAAAAATGAACGCCCAAAAAGTGCTGTTAATCCCTGCATTTTACTCATCTGTTGCAGCCAGCCATGATATTACACTAGCTGGTCCTTTGGAAAGAGTGGAAAAAATTAAAGCGCTCACTCGTCAAGTGGCAGCGACAGAGAAAGTTTTGATAGTAGAAAAAGAACTTCAGCCCCTTTATGAAGGGACTGTCTTGAAAGAAACTGTAACAATAGATGGCGTTCATCTTAACGCTGAAGGGAGAAAAATTTATCGAGGAGTCTTATTGAAAATACTGGCGGGGTGACAAGCAACTTAAAAGCTTAGCCAGACAAGGGTTTAAGCCGATTACTCTCCAAAAATATGGAGGACTGCAATCGCTACTTTTTCGGGTTTTGACAACATCCAAGGAAGCTTTCGGGCGATCGCCATCCTCATTATTGTCAATAGATATGTCAATAACCTGGGATCTTTTTTTGGCTTGAGGAGCCTCAAAGCTTGATATCTCATGGGTCTCAGAGGGGTTGTCACCCCTTCAGCAGCAAATAATTCGTAATTGGTGATTACATAAACTGATTATAATTATGAATTACATTCTGGTAACCTATTGATGGTAGTCCTGCAAAAGCAATGATGCAATTAGATACAACCCTTTCTGCCTAACGATCTAGAATAAAAAAATGCTTACTTTTGCACCACTACCTGATTGATAAGTTCTGTTAGTTTCCTTCCTCATACCTGTATGAAAAAACCGATCGCGACTATTTCACTTCTATTGAATGTCATCCTCTTAACAGGGATTTTAGGATTTGCGATTAAGAGGGGGTATTTAGCTAGACTCTTCCTCATGTTTAATGAAAATTATATCGAATTACCCACAGACACCCTCAGTTCTGACTCTGGGTGGCAGGATGAAGTTAAGTATCAACTTTATCTCACTAAAAGCACTCAAATTGATACTTGCTTTTTTGGAGATTCTATCACCTCTGAGCTGGGGCATACAATGGGTAAGGATACTTTTAATTTTGCCTTACCGGGTCTGACAACAATTTCTCAGCTTGAACAGCTCAAACAATTAACTGCGGCTCACGTTAAATGTAATAAAGCCATTATTGCCCTCGGTACTAATGATGCGATTTATTCAACGATAGATGATCGACAATTCATTAACAATATGCAGCAAATTATCCGCCTGATTAGAACAAAAATGAACGCCAAAAAAGTGGTGTTAATCCCGGCTTTTTACTCATCGGTTGCAGCTAGCCATGATATTACACTAGCTGGTCCTTTGGAAAGAGTGGAACAAATTAAAGCGCTCACTCGTCAAGTGGCAGCGACAGAAAAAGTTTTGATAGTAGAAAAAGAACTTCAGCCCCTTTATGAAGGGACTGTCTTGAAAGAAAATGTAACAATAGATGGCGTTCATCTTAACGCTGAAGGGAGAAAAATTTATCGAGGAGCCTTATTAAAAATACTGGGGGGTGACAAGCAAGTGGAAAGCCAACCTAGACCAGGGTTTAAGCCGATTCATCTCAAAAAAGATGGGAGTCCGCAATCGTTACTTTTTCGGGTTTTGACAACATCCCAGGAAGCTGTCGGGGGCTTGCCATCATTATTACCGCACTTTCGGTGGTAAATAAAGTACAAAAAACCGTTTTCGCTCCAGGGTAAGCTCATCTAATTTCCTATAAATTGTACTTGAGAAAAATGGCAATATCTACAGGTTGGCATCAGTCATTAGCGGTTCTATAGTGTTTCTTAATCATTCGTCACGACTGGTGAGGAAAAGTCAATGGAAAAAGGCTTTGGTCTTGTTGCCCCAACCCAAAAATCTCCGCCTCGGAGCAACCGGACTCAGCCTATCTCCATCGAACACTTAGGAGCTAGCGGATAAATAAAGTACCAGTCAAATGGGGATAATTGTGATATCCCATTTCGGTAAAGTTTCAGAACTTTGCCATTGAGGTAGATACTGTTTTAACTCATGAGGTAAGACTTTTATTCGTTTATCGTAGGTTGTCTCAACCAAGTGTATAATAGACATCTCCAGAAATTCGGATTTTTGAGCGATATTATTTGGTTTCAGCCCACTTTTCCATAATTATGGGAGATGTCTAATGGGCTTAATTCCTTTCTACGGGGTGCATCTCAGTTTTGCAAGGCTATGAAAAAACAGTTAAAATGAAGAAGCTAGTAAAACCGCAAAAAAGGATAAGTTAAAGAAAATGACACCCGAAGATCGACAACAGTTAAAAGCACACTTAAAAGAGGTAGCAGAAATTCTTTACAGAAATACAGAGTACAAAGATCTCTCAAGTTTTGAAAGCATAGAAAAATCTCTACGTCAGCAAATCTTAAAAGAAGTGGCACCAGAACTAGGTAGCTTTTTTTTCAACAGTATCAGGAATTAAAACGGGAAGAAGCAGAAAAGTAAAATCCGTAATCGGGTTGCTGAATATTACAAATAATCAGGCTGAATATTTTGGGCTAAAATCTTATAGTCACCTCAGCCCAATGATGGAGAAGTGTTCTCTTTTAATAAGTGCCAATGAATCTTCTGAATGAGGAGAAAAAGATTTAGAGAACTTCACAGGAACCTCAGTGAGTCATAGTACATTACAAAGATTAGTCAAGAGCCAAGAATTTGAATTACCTACATCTAAACAAGGAGTCCAAGAAATTACATTAGATGGAGGGACAGTCAGGCTACGTAACGAAAACAAGGGCGAACCATGTTATTAGAAAGATTATAAAGCCCTCTGTTTAGATAATGTTTATTTTCGAGCCAGGGCAAGCTCATCTAATTTTGTAGCGAATGGACTTGAAAAAAGAGCCATGAGCTATAATTTCCTCTATGAAGGTGAGCGAAGGTGCGATCCAGAGCCTAGGCTCTGGATCGCGCTTGAGAGTCCGTAACTCCAGAAGAGTTCATTTGTTCGCCTTAACGGGAGTAAAGCAAGGATTTACGCTTGCCCAGAATTCTGTCAAGATGGGTCAGAATTAGAATTCAATCAACTCGAACTGAACTATCATGGCGAAAGGTTTTTCACCCCAAGTGGAATCCGCTTCCCAAGAGCGCTCTTGGAAAACTCCAGAAATCCAACCGATTGAGGAAATACAAGCTAATTTATTAAGTTATGTCGAAGAGATTCAAGACCCTCGAGTCTCCCGAACTCAAAAGCATTTTTTCAAAGATATTCTAGTGATTGCAATCTTAGCGGCGATCGCCGGAGCCGAAGGTTGGGAAGACATCGAAAATTATGGTCTGAGTAAATATGCTTGGTTAAAAGAGTTCTTGGAACTCCCTAATGGCATTCCTTCAGATGATACATTTAGGCGAGTTTTTGAAGGGCTTAATCCCGGAGAACTCGAGCAAGTTTTAAACAAATGGCTTCAACATTTGATGGGAAGTTTAGTGGGAGAAGTTATTCCCACCGACGATCCAAGTCTCAGAGGTTCTTACGACCGAGAAAAAGGAATCAAAGCTTTAAATCTCGTCACCGCTTGGGCTAGTCAACAACAATTAATTTTAGGACAAGTTAAAGTCGAAGACAAGTCCAATAAAATAACGGCGATTCCCACCCTGCTCAAATTACTCGACATTCAAGGTGCAATTGGGACAATTGATGCGATGGGAACTCAAGCCGAAATTCTCCGACAAATTCGAGAACAAAAAGCCGATTATGTCCTGGCTTTGAAAAAGAATCATCCGACCCTCTACAGTCAAGTCGAAGAAAAGTTTCAGCAGCTCCCAACTCTGACGCAGGATGAATCGGCAGGAATGAGCTACCATCAGCACCTTGAAAAAGGACATCACCGCCTTGAAAAACGCCGTGTTTCGGCCTTAGATATTGCCCATTTTGAAGACCTCTATCAAGCCGAACAATGGTTGGGACTCCGAACCATAATTGTTGTTGAAAGAACTCGCCATCTCTGGAATAAAATTACTCACGAAGTCAACTTCTATCTTTCTTCTTTACCAGCGGATGCTCAGTTTTTAGGACGGATTATTCGTCAACACTGGGGGATTGAGAATCAAGTTCATTGGGTTTTAGATGTCACTTTTCGTGAAGATCGATGTCGCATTCGCTCTGGGTATAGTCCTCACAACTTCGCTCTCCTTCGACGTTTGGCCCTCAATGCTCTGCGTCAGGAAACCACTCTCCAGCGCAGTCTACGACAAAAGCAGAAACGGGCTGCTATGTCTAATGATTATATGATGAGCGTTCTCAGTTCCTTTTGTCAAGCGTCATTGAGATGCTCTTACCCTGGATTCACGCCTGGGTATTTCTATACTTTCATTGCGCCTTCCCCAAAGATAGCCACAGACATCTCCAAGCGAGTAGATGACACTCATCAATCAAATACACCACAAGCTTTCTCGACAAAGATAGCTTCTCGGTGTTCTTCAAGAATCTCACAGATTTCTTGGTATTTTTTTTTGACGAGTTCTTCATCACGTTTTGGGTGGTTATTTTGAGATTTTTTCCAGCTAATTCCGGCTGACTTAAAAAGTTGGTAGTAGCTAGTTTTTGAGTTAAATTCAATTTGATACCGCTTTGCTATATAATTTGATAATGCCGATCAATCCCAGTGGTTTCTCTTGGTTAACCCTTGGATAACTTCCGCTCGTTCTTCTGGCTTAACTTGTCCCAGCAAGCCTTGATGATTTAAGAGCAACCCTTCAATTCCATGTAACGCATAATTTATTTTCCACTTGCTGATAAATGGAGATGATAAGCTGTTCGACATCTAAACTGCATTAACTCGCGTTACCTTTGTTTTTGATGTTTCGGTTCCATTTCATAATT
>NZ_JAUBPR010000008.1:40185-100563 GCF_036700845.1 Microcoleus sp. S13_C5 | reverse complement strand
ACTTCTTTGAACACAACTTGATATTTTTTATTATATCATATTAGTTGTTTGTGTAATTAATTTTGTTTGACTACTTACTGTCTGCGGAAGTGCTGGCAATGATTTCTTAAGTGGGAATCAAAGTAGCGATTTGCTGGATGGCTGCGAGGGAAATGACACTATTTTTGGCGGGGCTGGCAGTGACACTCTCACTGGCGGTTTTGGCGATGATATTTTAATCTCCGGTTTGGGGGATGATAGTCTAATTGGAGGCATAGGAAATGACACGTTTGTGTTAGAAAATAACGGCGAATTTGATGTTATTTCTGATTTCACACAAGGGCTGGATGTGCTACAATATAAAGGCGGAACAATTGGAAATTTGGCAATAAGTCAAATTCCAGAAGGCACTTTAATTAGTAAAGCAAGTGGGGAACGGTTGGTTCTGTTGGTAGGGGTGGAAGCTAGTACGATCGCACTTAGCGATATCACTTTACTTTAGTTATTGGTTATTGGTTGGTTATGAGTTAGGAAAAACAAACTACTCATAACCAACAAATCACAAGTAACAAATAACCAATAACCAATAACAACTAATCACTAATAGCCACTCGATCGCGCCCGCCAGACTTAGCTCGATACAGTGCCTTATCCGCAGCTTCAATCAACATTTTCGGGGAGTTTTGACTTCCCGAAACGCCCGCAACTCCCAAGCTGAGAGTCACACAATCACTGACAACAGACTTGATGTGAGGAATTGCCAGGGCTTTGACGCGGCTGCGGATTCCCTCCGCAACCGCCTGTGCAGCCATGACATCCGTATTTGGCAAAATTACCGCAAATTCCTCGCCGCCGTACCTAGCAGCCAAATAAAGGCGTTCTGCGGGTGCGTTTGTGCAAGCATCCCCGATCGCCCGCGCCACTTGCTGCAAACAAGCATCCCCGGCTTGGTGGCCGTAATTGTCGTTGTAAAGTTTAAAACAGTCAATGTCGCACAGAATCAAAGATAGCGGTTCCAAAGAGCTCGACTGCTCCCATTCTCGGTTGATCACCTCGTCAAAACGGCGGCGGTTAGCTAGTTGAGTCAGACTGTCCAAATTCGCCAACCCGTCCAACCGTTGGTTGGCAGCAGCTAGCTGCTGGTAAAGTAAAGATTGTTCGATCGCGATCGCCACTTGAGTACCCAACTGACTCAGCAAATCCACATCAAACTGCTGCCACTGGCGGGGTCCCGAACAGTGGTGGGCAATCAGCAAACCCCACAACTTCGGCACTTGACAAGAACCGTTACCTTCCCTAGGTTCTATTCCCTGCTGGACAATCGGCACTACCAAATTTGCCTTCACCTGACACGCCTCCAAAAAATTAAGGTGACACTCGCTCAAATTAGAAGCATGAACATCCTCGATGGCGCGAATGCGGCCCTTTAAATACTGTCCGATGTAAGTATTGGCAAAACAGCAATCATCAATTGCCATCCCCTTCAGTGGCATCCATCCTTCTCCAACCGACTCCACCACCACATCTCCGTTCCAGTCGGGTCGGAAGCGGAAAACCAGCACGCGATCGGTTGCCAAAAACTCCCGCACTTCCGCTACTGTAGTGTTGAGAATATCTTGGATATCCAGAGAAGAACGGATGCGCGATTGAATCTGCCCGATCAGGCGTTCCCTTTCTATTTGTTGCCGCAGCGCGACTTGGGCTTGCTTACTTTTAGTAATGTCCCGACCTTCCGGCAGCAACAATACTATTTTGCCAGTTTCATCCGCGACCGGTTTGAGAGAAAAATCAACAGTTGCCGTCCGATTTACACCTTGAACTTCCACTTCATAGCGGACAAATTCACCTTTTGCCGATCGAGAAATTGCCTCCTGCAACTGTTCCTGAACTTCCTCAGAATCTCCCCACCAAGGCAACAGCCAAAACGGTTTATTTGCCACATCCCGCAGCTTAATTCCCGCGAAATCCAGAGAAGTTTGGTTAGCTTCCAGCAAAGTGCCGTCCGGTTTCAACAAGCTCACAAATTGGAAAGAAGAATCAAAAATTGCCCGAAAGCGCCTTTGAGAATCTCCCAACATTGCCGTCACTTTTTCGCGAGAGGTAATATCGCGGAAGCGCCACACCCGGCCAATAATATTTTGTCCGACTCGAATTGGCTGCGTGTAGCGCTCAAAAGTGCGGCCGTCTTTAAATTCTAGAATATCGCAACCTTCCGACTCCGCATCGCTATAAAATTCTTTAACTCTCTGCAAAAAAGCCTTCGGATCTTTAACTTGCTTAGTGAGAAACGCCAGCCGCACCGTTCTATCCATGGAGTTTCTAACTTCTTCATAAATTCCCCACATTTGAACTAACTTTTCGTTAAAACTAATCAGTTCTCCGGCGGTAGTAACGGCGAGAATGCCGTCTGCAGTTGCTTCTAACGTAGCGTGCAGCAGAGACCGCGAGCGCTCTAATTCTGCTGCGGTCAATTTGCGTTCTGTGAGGTCTCGGACTGCTTTCACCTGCACTAAACGACCTTCCCAAAATACGAATTTGCTGCGAACGTCAGCAGGAAAAGCAGTTCCATCTCGCTTGAGAAAAACAGTTTCACAGACTGTATTACTGGCTGCAGAAATCATTTGCGGCGCCTGTTTGTATGATTTGGGCGACAGTAGTTCCAGCAAGCTCATTCCCACCATTTCCGCAGGTTCGTAACCGAAAAGTTGGGCAAAATTACTGCTGACGCTCAAAATTGTGTCCCGGTCAGCCACGGCCACTGCTTCAAAATAAGCTTCGCATTCGAGCAAGCGCGCTGCTGAGTGGCTGCTGCCATTTTCGCCCGCAGAATAGCTGTTGTTAATTAACTGTTGCAATTGCGTATTTGCGGAGTACAAAGCGGTCATGGCTTGCCTGTACATAGCAGTACGTTTCTCGACTTTTTCTGCGAGGCGATCGCGATATTCTCGCAGTTCTTTTTCGACTTTAATTAAATCAGTTATATCTACTGCAAACACGATTACGCCAGCGACTTTACCTGTTTCATCGCGGTAAGGTATTTTATCTGTCCGCACCCAGCATTTTTGACCCGAAACTGTTGGTAGCAGTTCTACTTGCCCCTGTTTGGGGACGCCGGAATTGATTACTTCCAAATCTTCTAAATAATATTGCTCTGCTTCGTCTGGATAGATTTCATAAAAAGATTTACCTTCTAATTGAGCGGCAGGCAAACCTCTTGATGCAGCGGCGGCTTGATTAATTCGCAGCAGGCGACTTTCGGTATCTTTGAGCCAAATCATCGCCGGCACGGAATCAAAAATAATTTGCTGTTCTTGTTGCTGCAGGCGTAGTTCGGCTTCTGCTTGTTTTCTTTTAATTATTTCTTTTTGCAGTTTATGGTTAGCTTTTTTGAGCTCAGCCGTGCGTCTTTCTACTCTTTCTTCTAGTTGATCGTAGTATTGGGTCAGCAAGTTTTGCTGCTGTTCGTGCCGCATTGCTTCTAATTTTAACTTTTCGCTAGCTGACAAACTTGAGGATACAAAATCAGCTAATATTTGGGTAAATTCGTGTTCTTCTTCCGTCCAATCACCGTCGGAACCCTGGCGTTCGGCGCTGACTATTCCCGCCATTTGACCTGCTGCTAGCACAATCGGTACGTTTAACAAGGAAGTCGTGCCCTGATCGAGCAAATAAAGGCCCACAAGTTCTCGCGTTCTGGGGTCATTTTCTGCTGCCACAGTAGCGATCACACTTGCAGATTTTAAAGCTTGAAAATATGCCGGACAGTCGGCGGCTGTGATGATTATTTGTACGGAATGGAGTTTAGTATTTTGTTCGTAAAGGTCGATGCAGTGAAGCTGCGTTTTGTCTTCGCCGTATAGCCAAATACTCGCTCGATCGCAGTTGACAATACTGACAGCGGTTTCTGTTACTTCGCGGATGAAGTCTTCTATATTGTTGCGTTCTTTAAGTTGACTTTTGGCTAATTTGGCGATCGCTAAAGTTGGACTGCGCCAATTTCCTCTCTGCTTGGGCGAGGTGGGTGACTGCGAAGCAGCCTTAATTTCTTCACACACTAACAGTACAGCCGGCCGTTGGAAATTCGCAATTGAGCTACCATTAGTATTTTCCTCTATTTTCCAATCAACCGCCGGCATTGGACGGGCGGTTGCTTTTACCCTAATAATCCTGCCGTCTTTGCAAGTCAAGCAGCCTTCCCAACAGGCAATTTTTGGAGTTGGCGTACCGTTTTCCGGCTGGGCCAATCCGGCAAATTCTGCCTGCATTTTGCCTTGCTCTTGGCAGTAAAATATGTTAAAAATTGAATGACAAATTAATTCCTGCGATTTGTAAGCCAGGCGAGACGCGCCGAACTGATTGAGCGAAAAAACTCTTCCCAAAGCGTCTAGAACGAAGTAAATGCCCGGAAAATTCTCGTAGAGAGTTCCATACCAATCTTGTTCGACTTGTTGGCTGCACGAAAGTTTTGCTGCCGCGAACTCGCCGTTGGTGTCGATCAACTGAGAATAGTTGGTTTCTGGGTTGCTTGAATGACTTTTTTTAGCAAACACTTTTAGCTTAACTCGACTGTAATTAATTTTACTTTCTGGAATTTAACTTTTTTGTGAAACTAAATTAAACCTGTTGTTTGAAAAAAGTTACAAGTTGTAACAAAAATACGACTTGTCCAGCGTGCTGGTTTTCGCTTCCCCATGCAACCACTGTGTTTGTTTGTAGTTGGTACACGCTCTGTCGGCGATATTTCCCGCTAGTTACAATGCCAGCAGGTTTAGCTGCAATTACCCAGTCTGTAGTTTTAGCATCCTAGACAATAAAAAAAACCGACAATCAATAGTTTTAAGTATATATGATAACACTCAAATACCTAGTATTGGGCCTAACCTACTTCGGATTCGGTTTGGGATATTTGCCGGGGCTGCGGATGAACCGGGCGGCGGTTGCAATTATCGGGTCAGCTTTTGCGGTGGCTTTGGGGATACTCGACCTGAAAACTGCTTGGGAGGCGATCGACCCCAATACGATCGTTTTTTTGCTCGGAATGATGATCGTTAATTCCGCTTTGGGAGCATCGGGGTTTTTTCAACTCGCTTTGGAGTTTTTAACTCGCTTTACTCGTTCTCCTTTCGGCATTATGGTAGCCATTACTTTTGGCAGCGGCATTCTATCGGCATTTTTTCTCAACGACACTACTGCTATTTTGCTCGCCCCTTTAACACTGAGTCTGACTCGCTCTTTGTCTCTCAATCCTATCCCTTATCTCTTGGCTTTAGCTGGAGGTACTAATTTAGGTTCAGTGGCGACGGTGAGTGGGAATCCGCAAAATATTCTCGTCGGTTCTTTTTCGGGAATTAGTTATTTGGAATTTGCCGGCTCTCTCGCCCCAGTAGCTTTAATTTGTTTGCTGGTTCAAGTAGCTTGGCTGTGGTTGCTTTATCCAGAAGTGCGTTCTTGCAAATCTTTGCCGGAGGTTCCCCAAGCCCGCTATCGATTGTTCAAACCTTTACTAGCAAAAAGTTTGTGGGTGACAGCAGGACTTTTAGTAGCTTTTTTGGCGGGAGCACCTTTAGCAGAATCTGCATGGATAGCTGCCAGTATATTATTAATTAGTAGGCGCGTCAAGTCCGATCGCATTTTGCAAGGCGTTGACTGGAATTTGCTAGTAATGTTTGCGGGATTGTTTGTGGTGACTAAAGCCACTCAACAACTGGGTTTGTTGGACAATTTAACTAATTTGACTAATACACCGCTGAGTTTGTTGGGAGTAACGGTAATTCTTTCTAACTTAATTTCTAACGTACCAGCGGTGTTAGTTCTGCAATCGGTTATTGTCAAAACAGATACGTCTGCTTGGCTGTTGTTGGCGGCGGGTTCTACTCTGGCGGGTAATTTAACTTTGTTGGGTTCTGTGGCTAATTTGATTGTAGCTGAAATTGCTGCACGGAAATCAGGCGATCGGCTGACTTTTAAAGAACATTTGCGGTTCGGGCTGCCCCTGACTTTCGTTACTTTGGGAATAGCTTATTTTTGGCTGTACTAAAAGGCTATAATCATTGCCCTATCATGCTCGTACAATTAAATTTTAGCTTTGGGCTTTTACCTGTGCGAACTGGATTTGTTTTCCAGGAACCGCAGAGGGCGCAGAGGGGAGATGAGAAGAGAATAGATGAGGGGGAAAGAGGTAGGTTTACAGCCGATCGCAGATTGCGGTATAAAGTCTTTAGGTCTCTGTTTTGGGGACAATTGTAAAAGTCGCGATTTTCCAAGGCTTTATCTTAAATCCTCCTTCTTCGGGCAGCTTTTCAGACAAATTCGGAGGTCGTTCTAACAAATCTACTGGCTCTACAATTTTTAATCCCAAATCACTATTGAGTTCTAGCACAGCTTCTTTACCTTCGGATTCGCAACAGCGCAAAATCCACACGTTAGAATCTTCTTCCGATTGTTTAAACGCCATCAACACTAAATTTTCGGCGGACAAATCCAAGAACTTGCCAACTGCCGGCAGAGTCTTGTGGTCATTTTTCTCTAACTTGGGTAACACCTTTACTAGCAGCGGCAAATTCAACTCGTAGCCGCGCCGAACTGTGCTGGCCTCTTGCCAATTTCCAGCATGGGGATAGACTGCACAAGTAAATTCCGAAACTCCTACATCTGCTTGTTCATCCGGCCAAGTCGAACCCCGAAGCAAAGTCAGCCGAATTCGATTCGGTTGAAGGTCGCAACCGTATTTGCAATCGTTGAGCAAACTCACTCCAAAACCGTCATTGCTGATATCAGTCCAGCGCAAAATCGGGACTTCCCATTTGGCTTTTTCGGCGGGTGTTTGCGGCTTGGTTGTGCGATCGATCGCACCGCCGGGAATTTCGCAAGTTGCAAAATCTGCTTCTACATTTAACCCAAAGGCTGCTTTTACTAAAACGTGACTTTCTTGCCAATCTGCCACTGTCTTGATTTTCAGCAGCGGCGAACCTATTTCTACTATATAATCTTGGCAAAACTCCGATTTGCCAATTTGTCGGACTACACGCAAACTCTGCCGTATTTCTCCCTGCTCTACCCAAGCAATCTCTTTGAGTGTCGGCGCGGGTAATGGATGTTTTTGATAACTTGGATCGATGTTCCAAGCATCCCAATATTGACCGCTGTCTTGAAATGCTTGCAGTTGATTGCCGCCTGCTGCATTCAAGACTTCTCGGTTATTTACTTTATCCCAAATGCTGGATAAATCCCCGGTTTGTCCGTCTATTGTTGCCCGAATAAATTCATTTTCTAAAACCATTTGTGCGACGGCAAAAGGCGTTTCTTGACTAACTGTGTTTTTTTGTGCTATACCGTATGTAAGTTTTGATAACTCTGTCTTTTTTTCGGTTTCTCGACTCTCGGACGCATTATCCACAGTTTGAGCGTCTTCGCGACACAGCCAAAACACCTGGTAGCCAACGGCGGGGATATTATTTGCCCAAAATAACAGTGTAGAGTGCGATTGCGGTCGATCGCCCGTTTCCATCTGCGACACCAATCGCTGTCCTGAAACATCGTAAATTTGCCAAGCTGAATCAGCGGAATCGGGAAGCGGTACGGCGACAACCTCAGACCGCGACCAATTGAGAGTATTGAAAATCAAAATCGGTTGAGCGTCGGGCTGCGGAGGCGAAGGGAGAGAAATTTGAGCCGAGATTGCATCCAAAGATTTTGACAGGATTTCGCGACAAGTGCGATCGACCTCGGCAAAGGCTAGATTAGCATCTGCATAAACTTGGGCGATCGCAGAACCGGGCAAAATATCGTGAAACTGGTTAAACAAAATTTGTTTCCAAGCTGATTCTAATTCTGATTTGGGATAAACCGCACCAGTACAAATCGTGGCCAGCGAAGACAGCAACTCCGCTTGGTAGAGCAATTCTTCGCAGCGGCGGTTTTGGCGTTTTTGATCCGCGCGAGTCGTGTAGCAACCCCGGTGGAATTCTAAATAAAGTTCGTCTTTCCAAACGGGAAGAGTTTTGAGTTGTGAGATGGGAGGATTTGCATCCTTCATTGCCGACAAGTTTGAAAATTCTAGCGCCCCCAAATTCTCCTGATTGTCCGATTCGGGAACATCGCTTTCTGGCCTAGTTGTCGCAACTTCAGGCAAAAACTGACTCTCAATCAAAGACAAAAAATCAACGGCTTTCGCAAACTCCAATTTCGGGAAAAAAGGCGACATTTTCCAGCGTTTCGCCACCTCCAACATATCACGAGTCGGGCCACCGCCGTGGTCGCCCACCCCAGGCAACCAAAGAGCATCTTGCAAACCAGTTTTAACTTGCCAGTCAAAAGCATAACTTGCCATTTTCACAGATTCTATGCCTTCACCAATGGGAGGAGACATCATGCTAAATATTTTAGTACCGTCCAACCCTTCCCACCAAAACGCACCGTGGGGAAATTCCGTTGTATCGTTCCAACGCAACTTTTGCGTCACAAAATAATCAACTCCACCTTGCCGCAAAATCTGAGGTAATTGCCAACCAAAACCGAAAGTATCCGGTAGCCAAGCCACCCGCATCAATTCTCCAAATTTTTCTTTTGCGTAACGCTGTCCGTAAAAAACTTGCCGCACCATTGATTCAGCGGAAATCAAGTTTAAATCCGGTTCTACCCACATCCCCCCGACAACTTCCCAGCAACCCGCCGCCACCTGTTTTTTAATCGCAGCAAATAAATCGGGCCGATGTTCTTCCATCCAAGCATAAAGGGCCGGAGTTGAATGACAGAAAATCAAATCGGGAAACTCCGATTGCAATTTCAATACCGACTCAAAAGTTCGCTGTGCCGCTTGCCAAGTTTCCGGGACAGGCCACAGCCAAGCTAAGTCTAAATGAGCGTGACCCACCAAATAGATTTTACCTGTATATATAGATGTCTGTTCACCACTTTCTCCTATATATATAGATGTAGCATTGCTATTTTCTCCCACCTCAACAACCTCATCCCTTCTTCCTCCATCTGCGCCCTCTGTGTCCTCTGCGGTTCCCTCATCTAAATCCCCCGAAAAAGATGTCAGATCACCACTTTCTCCTATATATATAGATGTAGCGTTGCCACTTTCTCCAACCTCAACAACCTCATCTTTTCTTTCTCCCTCTGCGGTCTCTGCGTTTCCCTCATCTAAATCCCCAGAAAAAGCCCACAGATATCCCAGTAAATTGTGCCGCAAAACAGACAACAAACGATCGAACTTTTCGCGATCGGACACCGCCGACCAATCAATCAAACCCATCGCCAAATCAATCTCAGATTTCAGCGTTTCCCCCTTGACAAACATGGGGCGATTTGGTATTGTTTCAGTGGAGAGGTATTGGGAATTTACATTTTCTAAATTTTGAGTTAGCGAATTTTGCAAAATCTCTAATTCGGCAGCCACAAAACCCGGATCGAAACAAGAAGAGTCAGCAGCTTCATACAAACAAATCGATCGCACTAAAGCACCGTTATCGTGACCCGGACTTACCAACCGCAAAATTACTAAAAATTCATCTCCGGGATTTGCCGACGAACTCAACAAAACTCGATCGGCAAAATCAAATAAATCTCCCTGTCCGACTAACTCGCCGTTGACAAAAATTTGAGCATCTTCAGCCCACCAAGTCAAACCCAGCAGCAACCGCAAACCAACCACCGGATAGCCGTGCAAATTGTCAGGAATTACAAATTGCTGGCCCAAATACAAAACTTGCTTCCCCGACGGCCAAGCAATATGTCCTTTGCCGTTAAGTTCAGCAACAGGACTGTTACAAATATTTACTGAAGAGACAGCAGAGTCAGAATCGCAGTACCTCCAGCCAGACTGAACCTCCACTTGGCTGAGGCGGCGCAACTTCTCGACAGTGGCAGAAATATTGTTGCTAGCAGGTGACACAGAAGCGCTCATATTTCGCTAAAATAGGAATTGTGTATTAATCAAAAATCGGATTGAACCGCCCCGACGCAAAGGACGCGAAGAAATAAAGGTTTCAGAGGGTTTGAAGCTGCGATTAAGATCTCGCTTTGATTTTACAGCAATATTCAGCAATTCCGGCGCGAATCAAAAATCTGAATTCAATAATTAAACTTATGTCCAACGGTTACTACGGCCCATACCAAAGCCGACTATTAAATTTTATATCGAAACAGTCCCGCCAAGTCGCTGACAATTGCGATCGAACTTGGCGTCAAATTAAAGAAGCAACTCTCACCGCTACCCAAATTCTGCTTTATCCAGCTTATTTGCTGGTGCAAAGTTCCCGACTGCTAGGCCGACAGTTGCGGGAATCAAGTCAAAAAGTAGATTTACCTGAACTGCAAGAATTTGTCGGGGACGAAAATCCCGATGGGCAACAAAATTGGTATCAGGGGAAAACTTCCGACGAAACTTCGATCGCCGAAATTTTGCACCTCGCCGAAAATTTACTAAACTCGTCGCAAACCGCGAAAACTTTAGCCAGCTTCCCGCTGTTAATAAATCAGGGAAATGCTGCTAACAATTTACATCCGACAATCAATTTTAGCGGACAAACCGCAACGAATCAAACAATTGCCGTCTTAGAAAACCCGCTTGCTAAAACTCAATTAAAACCGCAAGCGAAAGTTGAGGGAATTGCCAGTTTTATCCCAGCCCGCACTTTAGTATTGGTCGGAAAAGAAAATCAGATATTAGATATTTTGACACCCGAACAGCAGGAACTGCTCGAAGGTCGCATAACTTGGGAAGTAGCAAACTGCGGGCCCGAACGACGGGAAATTACCCAAAAAGAATTAAAATTTAATCTCGGTTTGGAGTCAGCAGCCAAAAAAGCGCAGTTGCCGCCGGTACGTCGTTTTTGGGAATTGATGGCATGGCTTCAGACGAGCTCGGTTGCTCTGAAAAGAAATCAGTTTGGAGAATCAATCCTCGCAGTTAAAAAATCGATCGACCGCAATGCCATCCTAGTCCAAACAGCCCGCGCGCAGATTGAAGCAAAAACCGCACAGCAGTCGATTGCGGCATCAAATTCGATCGACCACAATACCCCAAAACTAGAAACTAATTTTAACAGCAAGTTTGATCGACCCCCTACTCCTCTCTCCTTTGTTACATTACTCGATCGCGCCGCCGTCAACATCGAGGAATTAACCCTACCGCCAGCGGCAAAAACAATCGCCGCACCCACCGCAGCCCCGGGAGTAAAAATTAATACATCCGGCACAGACGCCAATGTAGATTTGTCCGCCCGCGACATCCTGGAAAAATACGCGCGAAACATCGAAGGAATTATTTGGTCGTCAGTAGACCACCTCCTCGGCAAAGAAACAGCAGCAAGTGATAATACGGAAAAAGCAGTTGCTATTCAGTATTCTTTGAAACAACGACAAGAACAAGAAAACACGCAAAAAAGCCCAGAGGTCGATCGACCGTGGCTGAACTGGCAAGACTTATTCGGAGAAGCAGCACCGCAGCATTTAATCGACGGCAGTTCCGAACCAGAGGCAGCAGATTCCAGAGCGGTATCACAAACTAGCCCCCAAGTCAAGCAGGAAATTGCAGAATTAGGAGAATTGGCAGAAGGTCGATCGACCGCAGTCTCCATATCCCCTTACCCCGAAGCACTTCACCGCCTGCTCGGGCAGCTAAAACAGAGCTTGCTGACAAAAAGCACAAAAAGTCAACCCCAAACAGCATCTGATTTAGCAGTTACTCAAAAAAATAGCTCTGCACTCGCAGCAGAATCAACCCCAGGGCGCGCGCCGGAAACCCAAGTGCCAAAAAACACAAACCCGAACACCCGACCAAACAACCAATCCCCAGCAGCAATCACCGCGCAAACCCGCAGATACACCCCTGCAACCCCCGCAACCTCCACCGCAGCCGAACCAAAAAATCAGCACGCAGGCGTCCAACCCGAGGCCGAATACTTAGAAACAAAAGCAGAATCGATGGGATACATTAAGCACCCCCTAGAACAAGTGCTCGAATGGCTCGATCGAGTTATGCTGCGGCTAGAAAACATCGCCGAGCAACTCTGGAATTGGGCAAAAATCAACTTGCCAAAAATCCTCAAAAGCAAAGATAAATTTGACTAATCTTTAGCTTATGATAAAAAAGTTGCCGCAACAGCAGCAAATCAGCTCAGTATTATGCCATCTTTGGAGACTCCCACAGTGCTAACCCTCAAAATCGTAGTTAATGTAGTTGTTTTATTTTTTGTTTCCCTGTTCATATTTGGATTTTTGTCCAATGACCCAGCCCGGAACCCCAACCGCAGAGACATGGAATAAACAAGTTATCTCGCCTGCAGAGTAGGGGCGCGCCACCGCAGCCCCTGCAACAGCCGACAAACCCGCAAAAATTAGTCGAACAAAACTTGACCTCGCACTAGCAGCGAGGTTATCTTGTGGCGAAAGCAACTTCTGAAAGCAGCCCTATTCCGGCGCGCCAAACCCACTGCAAATTTTAGATGTCAGATTAATGTCTAAACACTTGCCTTTTAGATGCAAAAATTTTCAATAATTTGCACCCTATAAAATCTAAAATCTAAAATCTAAAATCTAAAATCGGATGACTTACCTGTTGTAACTATGCCCTATCCGGTACCGCCGCCAGAACCCTCTGCCATCATCTACATCGCAAAGCCAAAAAAAGTCGCTCTCACTGTGGCGGCCGGCGATGGAGACACCCGCAGCAACCCCGCAGAAATACCGGAACCAAGCCCAGAGATCGTTCAGCCAGAACCCACACCGGCCCCAGCAGAACCTGCCGCCACACTCCTCGGCACCACCCCAGCCACCGATCGGCCTCCAGAAATCGCCGACCCCCTAGCTGCAGTCGAAAGCGGCGAGGCAGTGGTGGGATTTCAGCGTCGGCCTCCTGTGGGAGAACCCAAAACTGCGGAAACTCCGAAAGATTCCTCGTTTACTGCTTACCAGTTGGGTTCAGTAGAAAATGCCATTGCCATTCGGAATCGGGAACGAACCGCACAGGCGCAGAGAAAACAGGAGAGAAATCAGGTCGGAAAGCAGGAAAGTTGGTATCAGGCCCAAGGCCGGCAGTTAGAAGATAACTCTCCCCAACCTGCTGAAATTCCCGTTCCCGAACCCGCGCTAGAACCAGCACCCAGCGGGCAACAGGAGTTCGACATTCCCGCACCAGCAACCACCCCTGCACCTAGAAGACCCGCTGCGCCGACACCGAAACCTAAACCAGCCGCGCCGGGAGTCCGCACCGCCCCTTCTCAGCGGACGGTGCCTTTTCCGGTGACTCCAGCCGATACTATTGAAGTTAAGGCTGACAGCCAAGAATTCGACGATAAGCAGCAAATTGTGACGGCGGTGGGTAATGTCGTTGTGCGGTTCCGGCAAACTGTGATAGATGCCGATCGGGCGATCGTCAACTTAGTCACCCGCCAAGTGGTAGCATCCGGCAATGTCGCCTATACCCGCGGCCAACAAGTAGTACGCGGCCAGCAGATGGAGTTCAATCTCGGCCTCAACAGCGGCGCAGTCGAACAAGCCAGCGGCGAAATATTCCTGCCCGCAGCAGGTAGCGAATTGACCCCCACACTGCCGACAGATATTAGTGCTGGGACGATTCTCGAACAGCCCCTGAGTGATCGAATTACCAGCCAGCAACCCCTGCGCGGAGTCAAATCCCCCGGCGCTGCTACAGTTACTATCGGTGGCGGCGGACAGCTAGCAGCCCCCCAAGTTACTGGTGCCGTCAACCGCGTCCGCTTTGAAGCAGAACGCATCGAACTGCTGCCAGACGGCGCGAGGGTAGCAACCAACATTCGGATTACTAACGACCCGTTTTCCCCCCCGGAATTTGAATACAGGGCCCGGAGGGCGACGATTAGAAGGATTTCGCCCACGGCTGAGGAATTGGTCACAACTAAACCCCGCTTGGTGTTCGACAACCGGGTGAAAATACCCGTGTATCCCCGCAGGCAAGTGTTTGACAGCAGGCAGCAAAACGGCCCGTGTTTGACGCTTGGTTACGACGCGGGCGACCGCGGCGGTTTGTATGCCGAGTGCGGTTTTGAGGTGTTGCAAAACGGGCCGGTGCGGCTGACCCTGACGCCGCAAATTTACCTGCAGCGGGTTGTGGAAAAGCACGGTGGCAATCCGTTTTCTCCCGATAGTTACGGGCTGAAAGCGAGGTTGGGCGCTAGTCTGGGCCCGCGCACCAGGCTGGACGGATCGGCAATATTTCTGAGTTTGGAAGATTTCCCGAATTTGCCGGAAAACAGCTTTCGTGGCAATTTGCGCCTCCGACAGTTGATCGGCACTCACTCTCTGGCAGCAGAATATAGTTATCGCGATCGACTGTTTAACGGTTCTCTGGGTTATCAAACCGTGCAGAGCAGTCTCGGGGCAGTCCTCACTTCTCCAGTCATCCCACTCGGACGCACTGGCATCAATCTCAGCTACCAAGCCGGGTATCAATTTATCAATGCTGACACCGATCGAGCAGACTTGCTCGAACCAGTGCGGGAAAACAACCGCGTCGATCTGAGCCGTTCCCAAGTCAGCTTCGCCTTAAGCCGCGGCTTCAACCTGTGGGAGGGCGAACCGCTGCCCCGCACTCCCACCCAGGGTTTGAGGTATACGCGGACGCCGGTGGTTCCTTTCTTGCAACTGGCTTTGGGACTCCGGGGAGTTGGCACTTATTACAGCAGCGGCGATCGACAAAATTCGCTCGCTGGCAGCGTCGGCATTCAAGGGCAGTTCGGTCATTTCTCCCGCCCTTTCCTCGATTACACTGGGTTTAACGTGACTTATACCCAGGTGGGGCGCGACGGTATCTCGCCGTTTTTATTCGATCGCTTAGTAGATTTGAGAGTCCTGTCTTTTGGGCTTGTCCAGCAAGTTTACGGAGGTTTTCGAGTTGGATTTCAAAGTGCTATTAATTTAGAAAGCGGGGAAACAATAAGTACGAATTACACTTTAGAATATAGCCGCCGTAGCTACGCAATCATTTTGCGTTTTAATCCTGAGCGTCAAGTCGGCAGCCTAACTTTTAGAATTAGCGACTTCAACTGGAATGGGACTCCCCAACCTTTTTCCGGGGACGCGCGAACTGTAGAAGGAGGAGTGCGTTTATCCGATTGATTCAATTGGTCATTGGGAATTTGGAACCAACAGTCAACAGTCAACAGAAAACAGTCAACAGAAAACAGTCAACAGTCAACAGTCAACAGTCAACAGGCAACAAATGACAGAAGTGACCGCAATATCTGCACAAGCAGCGGCTCTGCTGGTTCACTACGGTTTTGACCTAGGTGGCAAAAAAGCAGAGAAATTGGCGGGTGAATGGCTGACCAAGTATCCCGGCTATTGGCTGCGTTTAGCAGTGGTTGAAGCGCTTTATCAAGGGCGCTACAAGGCTGTTTCTGTGGGACAGCTATTGAGTATGTGGCATCGAATAGGTGAACCTCTCTATCATTTCAATCGCGAGTTTGAACGCTTGGTATGCAATAATTTTCCTCAAAATTTAACCGGGGAAAGTGCTGTTCAACTCTCACCGGAAGATATACTTTTATCGAACCAAGAATCGCAAGTCAGTGCCACAGAGTTAGATTTTCGTGGATCGTCAGAGGCGCAACTTGATGTGGCGCTTCATGCAGAAGTCTCGAACACAGAGGCAGAGGAAACAGGAAAATTGCCTGCAGCCGACGATCGCACAAAAGAAAATACAGAATTTGTAGTATATGAAGATGTGGCTGTTACCGCCCTCGCCGATCGAGCCGAAGCTGAGCACAAATTAGCGGACACACCTGTGGCAAAAACATTCCCAGTTGTCAAACACACTGATTTTCATACCAAGTTAAAAGCGATTGCCCGAGAAGGCAGAAGAAAGAAGGGAGAAAGCAGAAATAGGGTGTAATACCCTTTTCGATTTTCGATTAAAGAATTAGGAATTACTGATGAAGATCGTGATTTGGATCTGCCTACAGTTGCATTTTTTTAGGGAACTGGGGTAATGTTTGGGAATGACATAGTTGTTTGTGAGAGTTAAGTTTTCGGAGTTCCTCCCATCCGAATTTCCGAACAAAAAGATGCTTGTTCTGTACCGTTAGCTTGCTTAACAACGCTAGTCCGCAACCGCAGGTTGGGCATGAGATACCACAGCCTTTCTTCTGCATGGAGGGTGTCTGATTCTGTAATCAATGTCAGTACGTCGTCGCCCATCACATAGCGACTGTTACCCTTGTCTTGCAACACTTTGCCTTCGCTGGGATTGTCGGGATTTGGTACGATCGCTAGTATGGTAGAACCGATTTGTTTAGCTTTGTCGCGATCGGGAATACCGTCCCAACTAATCCGAACGCTAGTTAGCCCAGTTGAATCCGGGTTAATCGAGTGTTGTTGGCAAAGTTTGACGACTGCTGCATCGCTAGCTGTCAGTATTTCTATTTTGAGGTCGGATTTACCTGCCTGCAATTCGCCAGAATTGAGATTGTGTACGGTACGCTGAGAAAACCATTTGCCTGCACTTAACTCGAAAAACTCGATAACATCCATGAAATTTGTCTCTAAAGTCAATACTGCTTTATTTGCGATCGCCACTTGCGCGCTATGGAGTCAGAAACCCAGTTTCTTCCTACGTACCTAGCGGTCAAACCAATGATTTTGTGTAGAAACCCGGTTTAAGAGTGCAAGTCCTTTTCTATATTTTAGAGGAAGGGGGCGCACCTGCAAAGCTTTCTGAGAGCTTTGGGTGAAACAGATTGCAGATGCCGTTGAGGTACCAAACCCAACCAGGGGGAGATCTGCCTCGCTGATGCAGCCGACTTGACAGAAAATTAGAGCATCCGCCATCATATTTCGTTATAAAAAGTCTTTTTCGCACATTAAATAGGATTGCGATACCTGAAATTTTTTAGCTTTGACAGTGTTGATAGATCGACCATCATCGCCCAAATACCAGCTATGTTAAGAAAAATAACGATATATGTGAGCTTTTGTCGATCGGTAAATTGGGCGTTGCGGAGTCGAATGATATTGGCGGCGATTTATGGTAATCGCACTGCTTGAAAATTCTCAAAGCAGACTCAGACTAAAAAACCAGCAATTCATCGAACCATCACCAAACCGAGGAAAGCAAGCCCGTAGCACATAGCATTCAAATATGTCATGCTAAGTCAAGAGAAAAGATTCTCGATCGGCTTTTCGGTAGGGTACAGCTAGCGATCGCATACATTAAAAAAACACATCCGTAAATTTATGACCGAGTTTACACAAGGGCTGGATAAAATGCAGCCCGCAGAACAGACGCACTACCTGGGAATCCTGCCAAGTCAGCTAGCAGCGACTTCAGACTCCGAAAAATTATACAGCTTACTAACAGATTACAATTTTATTAAAGCCAAGCTGTCAGCATCGGGAGTACAGGCGCTAATAGAAGATTACGATTTAGCAAGAAGTCCCGATATTATTATCTCAGACCAAAAAGCCGACCAACTCAAATTAATCCAAGAAGCAATTCGGCTGTCTGCCCACATTCTAGCCACAGATAAAAGCCAACTAGCCACCCAACTAATAGCCCGCTTGATGTGCTTTGAAAGTCCAGAAATTCAAGCACTGCTAGCACAGGCACAAAACCAAACACCCCCCTGGCTGCGACCGCTAACGCCCAGCTTTACTCCTCCCGGCGGGAGATTGCTGCGTACCCTCACCGGACATACAGACTGGGTACAAGCTGTAGCAATCACCCCCGACGGCAAGCGGGCAATTTCTGCGTCCTCCGACCACAATCTCAAAATTTGGCACTTAGAAACAGGAGAAGAACTTTTCACCCTCAAAGGTCATCTTACCTACGTCAATGCTGTAGCTGTCACCCCGGACGGCACTAAAGTAATTTCCGGTTCTTGGGACAATACGATTAAAATTTGGGATTTAGAAACTGGACAAGAAATATTTACTTTTGCCAGCGATACTTTTGCCGTAGAAGCAGTAGCAGTAACTCCCGACGGCAAGCGAATAATTTCAGGTTCTTGGGATGGCAGTATTAAAGTTTGGGATTTGACAAGCAAGGAAGTAATTTTTAACTTCAAAGGTCACAGCAGTTTTGTCCAGTCAGTAGCAGTAACTCCTGATAGCAAACGGTTGATTTCCGGGTCGGGAGACAACAGCATGAAAGTCTGGAACTTAGAAACTGGAAAAGAACTTTTTACTCTCACGGGTCATGAAGACTGGGTAAAAAGTGTAGCAGTTAGTCCCGACGGCGAACAAATAATTTCCGGCAGTTACGACGGAACTGTTAAAGTCTGGAGTTTGTCAGAAAGAAAGCAACTTTTCACTTTAGGAAAACATAGCAGTTTCGTTCAAGCTGTGGCAGTCAGTCCCGACGGCAAACGGGTAATTTCGTCTTCCGGCGACAAAACGGTGAAAGTTTGGAATCTGGAAACAAAAGAAGAACTTTTCACTTTTACCAATCACATCGCCCCAGTAAATGCTGTGGCTGTTACCCCCGACGGCAAGCGGATAGTTTCTGGTTCCTCTGACAAAACTCTCAAAGTTTGGCACTTAGAAAGAGGCAAAGAAAATTTATCATTTGCAGGTCACGATGACTGGGTAAATGCTGTAGCAGTGACGGCGGACGGTACGAAAGCGATTTCCGGTTCAGGAGACAACAGCATTAAAGTATGGAATCTCAAAAACGGACAGGAAATTTTTACTATTTCGGGACATCAAGATTGGGTAAAAGCGATCGCAATAACACCAGATAGTAAGCGAATAGTTTCGGGTTCCGGCGACAAAACTGTGAAAGTTTGGGATCTAGAAACCGGAAAAGAAATCTTTACTTTCACTGGTCATACAGACTGGGTAAATTCTGTGGCCGTGACGGCAGACGGAACGATGGCGATTTCCGGTTCGGCAGACAAAACTATTAAAGTTTGGAATCTAGAAACAGGAGAGGAACTTTTTACTTTTTCAGGTCATGAGGACGGCATAAAAGCTGTGGCAGTTACTCCCGACAGCAATCGGGTTATTTCGGCTTCCGGCGACCAAACTCTGAAAGTTTGGAGTTTGGGGAAAGAAAAGAATATTTTGGCAAATTTCTGGAACTTAGCCGTCAAAAATCTACTTTTCACTCTCAAAGGTCATGAGAGTTTTGTGAATGCTGTGGCAGTTACGGCGGATGGCAAATGGGCGATTTCAGGAGGGCGGGAACACAATTTGAAAGTTTGGGATTTGTCAAGTAGAAAAGAAGTTTTTACTTGGGCAGGTCATGCTGATGCGGTAACATCTGTGGCAACTATAGGAACAAAGACAATTTCTGTTTCGGACGATAATACTCTCAAAGTTTGGGATTTGTTAAGTCGAGAAGTAATTGCTAGTTTCAGCGGAGATAGTGCTTTGAAAGCTTGCGCTATTGCACCTGATGGGGTGACAATCGTAGTGGCGGAAGCTTCGGGACAGGTGCATTTTTTGAGGTTAGAAGAGGGGAAATAGTCATTAGTCATTAGTCATTATGCCGATCGCACTTTTGCTAAAATTTAAAAGTGCGATCGCTCTTTTCCCCGTCTAGTTTACAATTGTTCCGGGTCAATTCCCATCGATCGCAGTCTTTCTGCCAGTACAGCAGCCCGCTGTTCGGCTTGTTCTGCCCGCTTTTGGGATTGTTCCAAGCTACGAGAAACCTCCTCATAACTTGTAAACTGTTCGCCATCAAGGCGATAAATTTGCAACTCTTCATCCGACGCTCCTCTGTGGAACAGGCGCCCCGCCTGTGAATTCCTGCAATTCATTAAAAAAAATCTCATTCACAAAAGAGCGCATCGAAAATAGGGCAGACACCGCCCGCCCTACCAAACTACTTCCTCAGCAACTTCACCCCGCGAATCGAATAATCCAAAAGCTCGATCGGGTGCATTAAAGTAACTTCCTTTCCCTGCAACTCCAAATGCTTCTTAATTTGCAAAGAACAACCCGGATTAGAAGAAGCAATCAACTCCGCCCCCGTATTCAGCAAATTCTCCACCTTTTGCACTCCCAATTCATCAGCAATCTCCGGCTGAAGCATATTGTAAACCCCCGCACTCCCGCAGCACAAAGCCGCATCCACAGGTTCTTTTAACTTCACCCCAGGGATTTGTTGCAGCAACTGACGCGGCTGCAAACTAATCTTTTGCCCGTGCAACAAATGACAAGCATCCTGATAAACAATGGTCAAATCTCCGTCAATCAAAGGATTAAGTTTTGCCGTAATTCCCGCACTTGCCAAAAACTCTTGTACGTCCTTCACATTAGCAGCAAATTTCTCAGCTTTCTCCCGATAATCCGGGTCATCTGCTAAAATATGACCGTATTCTTTCAGAGTATGGCCGCACCCAGCAGCGTTGATAATCACAAAATCAACACCCGTATTTTCAAAGCTATCAATCATTTGCCTCGCCAAAGCTTTCGCCTGTTCCGCTTGGCCTTGGTGTTCCGGCAAAGCAGCACAGCATCCCTGACTTTTAGGAACCACAACCTCGCAACCGTTAGCCGTCAAAACTCGCACCGTAGCCTCATTAACTGGCGAAAATAACAGCCGCTGCACGCAGCCTAAAATCACGCCGACTCGATAGCGTTTCTCCCCTTGTGCCGGAATTACCTCTGGTAAATTATCTCGGAAAGAATCGACAGTAACTTTCGGCAAAATTGATTCCATCGCCGCCAAGCGGGGAAATACTTTTTTCAGCAAACCTGTTTTGCGGACCAGTTTTGGCAGTCCTAATTTTTGATAAATAAACAGGGGTACAAGCAAAGGCCGCAATCTGTGAGGATAAGGGAAGAGATTAAAAATCAGAGTGCGAATTACATTGTCGGAAAAAGTGCGTTCCTGATTTCTAGTAACTTGGTGGCGTGTTGCGGAAATTAACTTGTCGTATTGAACTCCAGAAGGGCAAGTTGTAACGCAGGCCAAACAGCCCAAACAAGTATCGAAATGCTGTGAGGTTGCTTCGTTTAAAGGTGCGTCGCCTTCGTTAATTGCGTCCATTAAATAAATGCGGCCTCTGGGCGAATCCATTTCTTTGCCAAGTACGCGATAACTCGGACAAGTTGACAAACAAAAGCCGCAGTGTACGCAAGTATCGATTAATTTCGGGTCGGGCGGATTGTTGGCGTCGAAACCGGGGATTTCGAGGGTTTGTAAGTGGGGATTTTGTGCTAAAAAATTACTTTCTTTGGCTGGTTTTAAATCGTCGCTGGGAACTGGAGATTTTTCTGAAGTTTGCATATATATATTACCTAATTGTTTTTCTTCGTAGCCAGGACTTTAGTCAGTTTAATGGAATTTATGCAGAAGCTTTATATGTAGGTTTGCTGCGCGAAATTTGCCGCTATAAGTAGCGTGTAAAACCACTTTTTACAGAAGTCCTGACTACAAACTTTAAACTAAATACCGCTTATAAAACGATGGGGACTCAAAAGATTTTCCGGGTCAAACTGCTGTTTGATCCGGCGCATTAAATCGATCGCACTTCCATTATAGCCCCAAACATCTAACTGTTGCTTGATGTCGGTCGGCGCCGCTAAAACAGTCAGAAAACCGCCTTTCGCTTCGCACCCTCTGCGTACCTGCAACAACGTGTCTGCAGTCGCATTCTCAAACCGCAAAACCCCCAAACCGCTACCTGCATGAATCAAAGCGTCCTGTACCGGCAATTCGTTAATGGCCGTTACAGCTTCCGACGGTCTGATTCCTATTTTGCAAATAATTGCCGACTTTGTGCCAGAATCCCACATTGTTTCTGGCAATCTTTGCCATAACTGATGCTCATCATTTGCGCCGTAGCTAGTGCCTTGCAAACCCAACTTTTCGGCAACTTCCAGTAAGCGAGCTGATTGTTGTTTAACACTTGGGGCGATACTTTGAAATCTGACGATTAATCCCGTGCCCTTTCCTAAGCCTAATTTTGCGACTAATTCAGGTGACAGCAAATCGATCGCACTTGGTGTCAAAGCAGAGGATAATAAGATTTGAGCCGTTTTGGACAAAGCATTAATTTCCCCTGCCAGCACTACGGTTCCCGATGATTCAGGCAGCGGATAAACTCGAAAAGTTACTTGAGAAATGACCCCCAATGTGCCGTAAGCACCAGTAAACAGTTTCATCAAGTCGTAACCGGCGACATTTTTAACAACTCGACCTCCGGCTACCGCAATTTTACCGTCCGATCGCACAAAGGTAATTCCCAATAGCAAATCGCGCACCCCGCGATAGCGATGCCGCAAGGAACCCGCATCAGCAGTAGCGACAATGCCGCCCAAAGTTGCCTGTTGCGGATATGCTGGATCGATCGGCAAAAATTGACCTGCTGCCGCTAAAATTTGCTGCAAATCCGCAAACTTCATTCCGGCTTCGGCAGTCACGGTTAAATCGCCTACAGCGTGTTGTACAACTCGATTGAGGCGCGAAGTGCTGACAGCCACAAGCCCCGCTGCATCAGGAGATACCATTAAATCCCCCTTAAAAAGACCCACTTTGACAACATTTTGCTCCCCCCTTGTTAAGGGGGGCTGGGGGGGATCGGAGTCAAATTTAACTAAACCGCCCCAATCAAGTTTGCTGCCGCTGCCACAAGGCAAGACTGCACAGCGATTTTGCTGTGCCCAAGCAATGACAGCCGCCAGTTCTTCCTGAGTATTCGGGTAAACGGTACAATCTATTTTCGTGTCGGGGGCAACTGCTTTTCCTACCCGTTCTTGCCAAAATGGCTCTGTATCTTGCCAGCGACAGATGCCAGCAGCCCCGACAATACTTTCTAATTCTTGTATGCTTACGTAATTTTCGGTAGAAAAAGATTTCATGAAGGTTATCAGACGCCCGGTAAAAAAAAATATCAAAACACTGCCTAAAACCATTAAATATTAATACGGGCCCGATATTCAAAACATGAAAAAACAAATGTCTCAAAACCGAATTTCTCTGGGAATTACCGGTCTCAACGAAGTGATTGGCGGTGGCCTAATTCCTCAACGCTCTTATTTGGTGCGTGGTGGCCCGGGTACTGGCAAGACTACACTCGGCTTTCACTTTTTGGCAGCAGGTGTGGCTCTGGGAGAAACGCCCCTGTTTATTACTTTAGGAGAACCCGAAGCGCAATTGCGGGCCAATGCCGCAAGTCTCGGTTTTGATATTGAAGCGATGCCCTTCCTGGATTTGAGCCCATCGTCAGAATTCTTTACAGAAGTTCAGACTTATGACATTTTCTCGCCCTCCGAGGTTGAGCGAGAACCGACTACACAAAAGATTATTGAGCGAGTCCAAGCTGTCAAGCCACAACGGGTGTTTTTGGACGCAATCACTCAATTTCGCTACTTAGCTGCGGATGAGTTTCAGTTTCGCAAGCAAGTTCTGTCTTTTCTACGGTTTTTGGTAGAAGGGGGGGCGACGGTGGTGTTTACCTCCGAAGGCACATCAAGTGCTCCCGACGACGATTTGCAGTTCATCAGCGACGGAGTAATTTATTTAGAACTATTGAAAGAAGGACGCGCCCTGTCTGTCACCAAGCTGCGAGGCTCCAACTTCCGCAGCGGCCGCCATTCGCTGCGCCTGACTCAGGCTGGTATGGAGGTATATCCGCGACTGCTGCCGGACAACTATCAACAGGATTTTGTTGCTGAAGCAATTTCTTCTGGGGTTCCAGAAATTGACGAACTCCTGCACGGGGGACTGGAACGGGGGACTGTGACGGTGATTAGCGGCCCTAGCGGCGTTGGTAAAACGACGGTGGGCATTCAGTTTATGAAGGAAGCTGCAGGAAGGGGGGAGCGATCGGTAGTTTACATTTTTGAGGAGTCAACTTCTACTCTGCTGCAGCGCTGCGAATCAGTTAACATCCCGGTTGGGGCGATGATGGGGCAAGGAAGTCTTTCGGTGATACCCGTAGAACCTTTGCTGTACTCGCCGGATCAGTTTGCCTGTATGGTTCGCCAGGAGGTGGAGCAGGAAAAGACGCGGATTGTGATGCTTGACAGTATTTCTGGCTATCAGCTTTCGATGCAGGGGCAAGATTTGGTGCACAATTTGCACGCTTTGTGTAAGTATCTGAAGAATATGGGAGTCACCGTTATCTTGATTAATGAGGTAGAAGCCATTAGCGGAGATTTTCGGCTGACCGAGATCGGGATTAGCTATTTGGCGGATAATCTTCTGTTTATACGCTATCTGGAACGCCAACTGCATAATAGGACAGAAATCCGCAAGGGGATCGGAGTAATTAAAAAACGAGTCAGCAATTTTGAGAGAACTCTGCGAGAACTCGATATTACTCGCTACGGCATCAAAGTCAGCAAACCGATAGGGGGGCTGCGCGGCATTTTGAGTTCGGCGCCGGTGTGGATTGAGGGGGGAGCGGATGAAGATTGAATCAGGATTGGTCCTGCTGTTTCTGGGCAAGTGCAGCTAATTTTGCAGTCGTGAATCTACTAATAAGTAGGGGGCGCACCGCGCACCTCACCACTAGCTGTAGGGGGCGCACCGCGCACCTTACCACTAGCCTAAGTCCTGGAAAACTTAAATATATTGGTAAATTTGTGTATTTTTCGACTTTTATCGTACTGTAGTTTTCAATTCTATGAAATACAGTAGGGACACAGGGCACGCGGCCGTGTCCTGTGTCAGATCATCTGTACTTCACTTAAGTGGAAACCGATGTAATCCCTCGCCCAAAATTAAGCTAATACCAGATAAAAAAAGAAGCCAACTTTAGGCCACATCCCAACCCATATATAATCACTCACTCCCCATTCTAAAATCTAAAATCTACAATCTAAAATCTAAAATGGTATAACCCGTATTCACAGGAAGCTGATAAATGACTGGCCACTCAATAATTTTAGCCGTAGACCGCAATCAGCGAAACTTGGAACTATTAGCACAATTTCTCAATAAAGAAGGATACCAGATGATCGCGGCTTATAACTTTGAAGATGTTGCACAAGCTATCAGTCAGCCTGCTAGGATCGGGATGGCTTTAGTAGATATTTCTGGTTTCGATCGCCGGATCTGGGAGTGCTGCGAACAACTGCGAAATAACCAAATCCCTTTTCTGATACTCTCGCCCAAACAAAGCGCTGCTATTCAGCACGAAAGCCTCTGCCACGGGGCTAGGAATATGTTGGTAAAACCTTTGATCGTTAGAGATTTGCTGGGAATTGTTCACAGCTTGCTAGGAGAACCTGCGTGAGTCAAATTTTATTGCTTGTCGAACAGAAAGAAAATCGTCGCTTGTTATTAGAATGGCTAGCAGTTTATTATGAGGTATTGCTGCCAAACTCAACAGATAGTGAGGATTTTTTACCATTTAATCAATCTTTTGACCTGGCGATAATTGACGGTCTTGCCCTGAAACGCCACTGGCAATGGGTGGCCGCCCAAAAACAGGCAGAACACCCGGTATGCTTGCCTTTTCTTTTGATTACATCCCGCTCGGATGTAGGGATGGCAACGCAATTTATTTGGCAAAGTATTGACGATTTGATTATCGCTCCGATCGAGAAGATAGAATTGCAAGCGCGGGTGGAGATTTTGCTGCGATCGCGCCAGTTGTCTTTAACTCTCAAATTGTCTCACGACCAACTCGATCGCACTCTGCAAACAGCCCAAGAACTCAACGAGATGAAAACATCTTTACTGTACATGATTGCCCATGACGTTCGCAACCCTTTGAATTTCATCATCGGCACTACACAACTTCTTAGCAAGTACAAGTTGACATTAACAGAGGAGAAAACACAAGAACTTCTAGATAAAACTCAAGCAGCCGCAAAAGGCATAGATTTGTTATTAGATGATGTTCTCCTGCTGGGGCGTGTTGAATCGGGGAAAACAGGTTTTTCCTTGCTACCGATAGACTTAGCAAAGTTGTGTAATGAGTTGGTGGAGGAATTTCAGAGCAGCTTGAAGTTGAAACCTGAAAATGATCGGGTAACGCTGATTTTTGTCAATCCCTATCAATCCGCTATGGCGTGTTTGGAGGTAAGCTTGCTCCGGCGAATTCTGGGTAATTTGCTGTCCAATGCTATTAAGTATTCTCCCCCAAATACCGAAGTAATTTTTGAATTAAAACTTGCTGAAAACGAGGCTATTTTTTCGGTACATGATTCAGGAATTGGCATACCTGTCGCCGACCAAGAACGGTTGTTTGATTCATTTTACCGGGCTAAAAATGTAGGTCGAATTCCCGGTACGGGATTGGGGCTGAGCATTGTTAAAAAATGCGTGGACTTGCACGGTGGCGAAATTACTTTGATCAGTGAAGAAGGCGTCGGCAGTACATTTATAGTAACGCTGCCGATCGCCAAACCTGGAAAAAAGCAAATCTCGCCTGCAACGCTTTAAACTAGATGCAGGCATGATCTTGGGATTTCAAGACGGGATTTTTCGCAGGGATGATGAATGGCTGGTTGCTCATTTTTATTACAACATCGATGGGACGCTTTTGACGGTTTTTTCGTGGGCAATTGCAGCGGAAATTTATCAGGATCGATCGCACGGCTGGCGGAAAATTCACACTGTTTTAAACTGCAGGGCGCTGCTGCTATTTCTCCGTCAAAGAGTAACGGCTTCTCGCGATTTGTTAGAAATTCGTTTAAGCGGGCAAAAATAACTCAGTTATCACTGCAATTTCAAAAATCAAACCTGTCCAAAACCAGCGCTAACATACAGTAAAATACTTTATTTGATGTTCGTTTTTACTTTTTTATAGTGACTAATTCAAAGTTCTAAAGGAGCAAGAGCGTTAAAGAAATTTTCTATAATAAATCGCAGCAAAGATTGAGTTGCTAATATTAAACCTAATCGAGCTTGGGCGAGTTTTGGCTGTTCTATTTTAATTTTCCCCCAAATTCGGCACTGGCTGTAAAAAATCTGAAATGCTTCGCTCAAACTATTGGATAATTTGAAATAATTGACAGGTTGTTCGCGATTTTTCACCTCAAAAGTAGGATATAAATTGTCTAGCACAGTTAACAGTTGCGATATTAAACTGCGTTCTGCTGGATGCACTAACCGCAGTCGATCGCCCTCGTCAGTCCAAGGGATAGGATTTGGACTCGCCAGCGACCAAATTTGCGGCGCTGTAGCCACATCGGGCTGCGCGATCGAAATTATGCGATCACGGTGGGCCATTCGCAGCAGGGAACAGCAGCGCGCGTGGCTGTACTGAATCGGAAATAGTTGATCGGCTGACACAACAGGAGATAATATTCGAGATTCTGAAACTGGGAGGTTCGTTTGAGCTAAACGCTGCAACCAGACGGCTAAACCTGCATCAGTCAACTCCAGCTCAATAATTCCCGCCGGCGCGACTTTAACGGCGAAATCTGGGTAGCACAGCGGTTCGAGAGTTTCGGCAAGCTGTGCCGCGATTGTCTGCGGTGTCTGCTGCCAAGTTTTAGCGAATTTCAGGGCGATCGCAGACACGTACAGCAGCCGCGCGCTATCTTTACTGCGATTTAACGGAATTTCCCCTAGTGTCTCTTGCTGGCCGATCGCCCTTTGGAACCTTGAAAGCAAGAAACACTTCACTGTAACTTCCGGGCACTGCTCCATATTTGCTGTATCCATATCGGCTCATCTTACCGTAATAGCGATGATCGACTGTTACCACTTGCACTGTTCTTGTACGTTAAACTGCTGATGTCAGAGATAGTCGATCGGCTCCCCCGAGCGGGGCTACATCGAATTAATCGGCTTTATAGCGATTTTTGGGCTAAATATACAATAATTTACGACAAATTTTTTGCTTAACTCTACCATTTTGATGTATTTTTTGCTACATTTAATTTTTCGGTAAAACTCAGAAAAGTCAGCACAGTTAAGAAGCGTGCAAGCTCGATCGGGGGTTGGTTGTCTCACTTTGTATCGCACTGCTGGCAGAAGCTGTTTTTCTCACTGATTCAATATATCCCAGAGCCTCACTTATGCAATCAACTTCCACACCTGTAGAGACTATCGATCGACCGTTTATCACTTGGCAGCGAATTATCGACTGGGCCCAGGAACACTACCGCTGCCGGACTTTTAGCAAAGATGAGCGGATTCCCGCAAGACCCGGACTGCTGTATTTGGTCCAGAAAGGTTCTGTGCGACTCGTAGGTAGCGCTCAAGTTAGCGCTGCGGCGGGGAAGTCGAAATCCGTTGACAAAACTACAGAAGAAGCTTTTTTGGGCTTCGTCGGCGCCGGTCAGCCCTTTGAACTCGTTGCTCAGTCTCCGTTTACTCTCCAAGCTTACGCCCACGCCGATCAAACTCACGTAGTGTGGATGTACTGGCACGACTTAGATAATTGGCCTCACTTCCGCAGGGAAATTTTGGATGCGTTTCGTTACCAGCACCAGCGGAAACTTCTCTGGCTGAGCACTTTGGGACAGCGCCGGACGATCGACCGACTGTTGGGATTTCTCACTTTGTTGATCGAGGAGTTCGGCGAACCTTACGTAGGTGACGACGAACCGGATGTGGTTCGGGGCTACCGGCTGCCTTGGGCCTTGACTCACGCTCAAATTGGCAGCGCAATTGGCTCAACGCGGGTGACTGTGACGCGCTTGATGGGTAAGTTGCGATCGAAAGGTTTGATTAATACTGAGGATGATAATTTAATCTGTTTGCCGGCTAAGTCTAACCCCCAAAAGACAAAAAACCAAAAGCAGGACTTAGAAGATTCCTTGGATGATTCCTTGGATGATTCCTTGGATGATTCTCTGGAAGATTCCCTGGATGATTCCCTGGATGATGAAGATTCTCTCGAAGAATCTGCATAAAATCCTGCGGGAAATTGCCAACAAACAGCGGGTGACTATTAGTTTTGGGCAGCCGCGATCGATCGCTCGACAGTGTACGATGAATTGTGTAAACTTTTCCCGTTCTCGAAAGGTGCGACTGACAATGACCGATGACAAGCAAAAATCTTCAATCCCGAATAATCAGCAACGGGTGGTATTCTGCGACTTTGACGGCACGATAACTGTTGAAGAAACTTTTGTGGCAATGCTCAAGCATTTCGCACCGGAACTGTCGTCTCAACTGATGCCTGAAATATACGCTAGAAGGCTGAGTTTGCGATCGGGAGTGCGGCAGTTACTAGAGTCTATCCCCTCGGAACGTTACGGGGAAATTGTGGAATTTTCCAGGGGAAGGCTGATGCGGCCGGGATTGTTAGAATTGCTGGACTTTTTAGACGAGAAAAAGGTAGATTTTGCGATCGTTTCCGGCGGTCTTCGGGTCATGGTAGAGACGGTAATGGGCGATTTGGTACACCGGGCGAGCGTTATTTACGCTGTGGATGTGGACGCTAGTGGCCCTCGCTTGCAAGTCAATTCTGAGTTTGAAGGAGATGAGGAATTGGTGTCTAAGGTGCGGGTGATGGGCCAGCACCCGGCCGAGGAACAGGTGGCAATCGGAGATTCGCTGACGGATTTTAATATGGCTTTGCAGGCTTCGTCGGTGTTTGCGCGCGATCGGCTTGCCGAGTATCTAGACGAACAACAAAAGCCTTATACTAAATGGGATAATTTTTTTGATGTCTTGGAAAATTTGTCCCAAAAATGGAATTGAAACTCAAGTAGGAATTGCGACCAAAAACTGCACTATGCGGTATGTTTATTGAGTAAGATGGTGATGGCTCACCCTACGTTTAGAGCTATATGTATTGTAAGCTTTGCACGGATTACCCTACGTTTAGATTGGCCACCGCAATTCCTATTAACGTAAAAAGTAGATTAAAAACTGAGGATTTGTAAATAATGAGTGGCGATTTGAGATCGGATTTAATTGCAGCAGCAAAACATTTTTACGATCGCGGTTGGATGGTTGGGACTGCTGGCAATCTTTCAGCCCGCTTACCAGATGGCAGTTTCTGGATTACTGCTAGCGGCCGCGCGAAAGGGCAGTTAACAGAACAAGATTTTATCAGAATGAACTCAGAAGGCGCAATTGTCGAGCAACCTGTTGCCGACAGCCGCCCTTCGGCCGAAACCAGCATTCATTTAGCCGTTTACAATTGTTTTCCAGACGCTAAAGCTTGCTATCACGTTCACTCGATCGAGGCAAATTTAGTTTCTCGGCTAACAGCAGGAGATGCAGTGCCTTTACCCGCGATCGAAATGCTCAAAGGTTTGGGGGTGTGGGAGGAAAACCCGCAGGTGGCGATACCCCTATTTGCAAATTATTTGGAAGTGCCTAAAATAGCCAAGGAAATTTGCGAATTTTTTGCCGTTTGTGCGCCCTCTGTACCTGCTTTGTTAATTCGCGATCACGGCATCACAGTATGGGCAGACTCGCCAGCCGCTGCCTACAATTACGTCGAAATTGTAGAATACATTTTTCGCTATACGATCGCAGCCCGCCAATTAAATTTAGAGGTTAGATTTTAGAGTAGGGATTGAGCGGTGCATGAATTCCGAGGCTTGGGAATTTGAAATTAGGAAACGAGCAAACATCGAAAAAATACAACAATTATGGCTAAATATACGAGAATTTTATCTCTAGATGGAGGCGGAATTAGAGGAATTATCCCCGCGCAAGTTGTAGTTAGCATTGAGTCAAAGCTGCAACAGAAAAGCGGCAACCCAGAGGCGAGAATAGCTGACTATTTTGATTTAATCGCGGGAACAAGTGCGGGAGGAATTTTAACTTGCATCTATTTGTGTCCCGATGCCAAAAATCCCACCAGGCCTCGGTGGTCGGCCGAAGATGCTGTTAATTTTTCGATTAAGAGCGGCCGCGACGTTTTTAAGAGTTCATTATGGCAAAAACTCAAATCTATAGACGGTTTGATAGATGAGAAATATCCCGGCGAGCGCTTAGAACAATTCTTTTTGGAAAACTTTAGAGATTGTCGCCTCAGCGAACTGCTGAAACCTTGTTTAATTTCCAGTTACGACATCGAAAGGAGAAAAGCTCACTTTTTTGATCAAATAGATGCTAAACAATATCCAGCAGAAGACTATTTTATTAGAGATATCGCCAGAGCCACATCTGCTGCTCCCTCTTACTTTGAACTTCCGAAAATCCGATCTTTGACCAACGAATCCTACGCTTTAATTGACGGGGGAGTTTTCGCAAACAATCCCGCACTTTGTGCCTATGCAGAAGTTAGAAATAAATTCAGGATTCCTGACGATCGCCCCGACAAAGGCCCGACAGCACAAGATATGGTAATTTTATCGCTGGGGACAGGACAAGCTCAGAAAAAATTCCCCTATGAAGAAGCGAAAGATTGGGGTAAAGTTGAGTGGGTTGAGCCTTTGATTAATATCATGATGACGGGAGTTGCTGAAACTGTAAATTATCAGCTAATCCAAATTTATGATGCGATTGAAAGAGCCAATCAATATTTGAGAATTAATCCCGATTTGAGGCACGAACAACCGCTGCCGATTGATGATGCCTCGGAAGAGAAGATATCGGCACTGCTGAGGATTGGCAAGGAGCAAGCGGAAAAATATAATGAACAGTTGGATAAGTTTATCGACTTATTACTTGCGGAGTAGTCCTAGGATTTTAGGTTTGAGATTTTAGATTGGGAAATGAGTGATGATTACCACAGAATCAATCAGTGCCAATCTAAAGTCTAAAAAGGTAGAGCACACCAACCGCAGCTCAAGCGGATTGAAAATATATGTTGACAAATCGTGCAATAATTGCTGTAGGATTGCCGAAAATCTCTATGTGGCAGTGCTTCGCCCTGTTTGCAATTAATCGCGAGCCCTCAGTCATTGGTTAAAAAATACCAAGAAAAGCACGATCGACATTTAGATGAAACCTTCAATAACAGGTGGTTTCAGCGGTTTTTTGTGACGTTGTTCCTGGGTGGCCAAGTGCTGCTACGCATAGTCCAAGGCAAAATTGACCGTCGCAAAATCATGGAACATTTAGTAACGGTAGGCCTGGATTCTTTGCGATCCGTGCTGCTAATAGCCTTTTTTGGCGGCATGATTTTTACCTTTCAATCCGCCCGAGAATTGGTCCGCTTTGGGGCGGTTGAGGCGGTGGGAGGTCCTTTTGCTGTGGCATTTTGTGGGGAATTAGCACCGCTTTTAACGGGGGGCGTGGTGGCGGGACAAGTAGGTTCGGCCTTTGCGGCGGAGATAGGAGAAATGCAGGTGACGGAACAAATAGACGCCCTGTATATGTTAAGAACAAATCCGGTTGATTATTTAGTAGTGCCGAGGGTGATAGCTTGCTGCATCATGCTGCCGATTTTAACAATTTTTGCGGTAGCGGTGGGGATTTTGGGCGGGCTATTTGTAGCGGTTAATTTTTATAATTTGGAACCGTCGGTATTTTTGGAATCGGTGCGGATTTTTTTGGCGCCTTGGGATTTAGTAACTGTGGCGATTAAAAGTTTTATTTTTGGGTTGATAATTGCCCTTGTCGGTTGCGGTTGGGGATTGACGACGGTGGGCGGAGGGAAAGGAGTAGGCCAAGCTGCCACGGCGGCGGTGGTAACTTCTTGGGTGTTGATTTTTATGGCGGATTTATGTTTATCGCTGTTGATGTCTCAGGAGTTGGGGATTCCTAGAACTTGATAATCTTGGCGATTATAGCAGGAGTCAGGGGTCAAGATGCTTAAATATTAAGGGTTTGAACAATCATCAACGCCCTACGTGGCCAAGGCGATTGCTATAAAATCAACATGAAGATTTTTTTAACCGCAGATGAACGCAAATAAACGCTGATAAAATGGCATCAGCGTTCATCCCTGTTCATCCGCTGATATCTGCGGTTTCAAACTCTCAACTTGAGATTTTAGATTGGAGAAAGGAGGGCGATACACTCGAATTGCCTGGATTGGAACTTGTCCATCTGTTTCGGGGACAATTTCGAGGGTGTGTTTGGAGTTGCTCAAATTCTGAGCCAATGTTGTAGAATACTCGCGGCTTGAATCTGCAATTTGTGGAGGAACGTATGAATCAACAAACATTGGTCGCACCTGCCAGGAAATCTCAAAGCCTTTAGGCGTCGGTTTTTTAGAGTATTCATAAGAATTTTTCAGCCACCAGTTTCTCGGTTCGATGACGATACGGCCGGAGTTTGAGACAAACATTTCGTCGTTTGTACCGCTGCCGTCGTAACCTGTTTTAGAACCTACAACGTCAAATTTAAATTTGCTGGCGTCGCTGTTAATCTCAGTAATTACGGCTTTCCAATCTTCGACGATTAGCGGTTTTTGGCTGGATACTTGGAGAATAGCGGGCCAACCGACGCCAAGGCTAAGGCTAGGTCTGGTGATGCTGTAAAGTTCAGGAAATTCTGAGGGTTTTTTGCCGTCGATCGCAATTCTAGCAGAAATTGCCTTGCCGTTGAAGGTTTTATCGGCGATCGCATCTATTCTATTTCCTTCAAATTCTAAAACCAACTTGCCATTTTGCCACTTAACATCCCTGCCAACTGTATAGGTTTTCACTAAATCCTGCTGCGGTTGAGGAGAATTTGGTTTGTATCGCAGATGCGGTTTTATGAGAGCAGCTAGGAGAAAATTTCCCCAATCATTGAGGTGAATTTCATCCCTCAATAGCTGTTTGGGCTGCAAGCGATTATCTTTCAAATACCTGCGCCAAGGTTCCCGAATTTCCGCGATTTCACAGCCGTATTTATCGGCCAACTCCGGCAGCCATTTAGTAGAATGAGTGTTGTGCCATTCGTATCTGCTGACTGAATTTGGATCGTCGCTTTTGCCTGTCGGCATCCAGTCGATGTGGTCTGAATGCAAGAGTATTTCGCTAGCAGTGCGGCTGCGGACATTGGCAATTATGGCTTCGTAATCTTGGTCGCCTCCGTAGACGTGAAAAATGAGCAAGTCTGGATAAAAAGGATACAAATCATGTTCGCTGGGACGGATTAAAATCGCGGCGGGGAATCCTCCGATTGCCCGATTTTCCACTATCAAATCTGCATTGGGAAATCGCTGTCTCAAATCCTTCACTACATCTTTCCACCAATCTTGTTCTGTGATGGATTGACCGTAGAATAGGATACGCACTTGGCGGCGGTCTGTTGGAGTGCTAGCCGCAAGTAGCCCCATCGTCCTTTGAATCCTCGCTCCAAAAGTAGCACTATTTTCAATAGGAGCGGGTGGGGGGAATGGCGTATCGGCCGCTATTTTTTTGATTGGCGGAACTAACAGAAAGCTCAGACACAAAAAAAGCAGCCACAAGTAGCGATAAATCTTGGATTTTCTGCTATTTCCTTGGTGTTTTGCCATTGTTTTATTTTTCCCTGTCCGTTTCACTTCGCTCAAGGCGACTGTGGGATGAATGCTACGCCTCTAATCATTAGCTGTAGCGTGCTTGTGGGCGCACCTCACCAGTAGCTGTAGTGTAGGCTGTATGGAAATATATTACCAAATTGAGCGCGACAAAAAGTGATATAATGCCAGCTAATTAATTGTAGGAAATCGATCGCACGTCAAATGGATTACAAAACAGCCCGCAGTTTTCTGATCGACCAAGGAACCGCCCTGGAAACAAAGAAAAATCCCGACGCCTTCCTGATGCGTCTCAAACAAGGTCAACCGCCCGTACCCGGACAGGTGACATCGATTTTATTAGCTTTAAAAATATTGTTTGAAAGCCTGCAAGAATCTCCAATGCTCGATCGACAATTAATCTCGGCACTGCATTTACTCTCAGTAGAAGGTTTGCAACAATTTGAAGCTGGACTCCGCAGAGGAGTTTCTTGGCCACCGCTGCTGAAGGAAGACTTAAATCGAATTGCGATCGCGGTCAAAAATATCTTTTCCGGTGTCTGGCAATAATGAGATCAGCAACCATCGCTCCCTATACCCACCGCCAGCATACTCAACTATTTATCATACAAATTTTTGTAAAAAATTATGTAAATCTTGCTACATTTACCCTCGAATTGTGGCATCTTAATATAAGAATCAGTTCTCACAAACAATTGGAGAAACTACTCATGAACGCCGAAGAAAAAGCTAGACAACTAATTGCACGAGAAAGGCAGCATAGCGAACACTTGCACGAATCAATGCTCAACCGTTCCTCCCACGAGCTAGAAACACATGGCGAGGGAATAGCTGAAGAAAAGGCGTTGCACAATTAAGAGATGATTTATGCTACCATAGGAACAGCCCCATATTTTAGATAATACAACAGCAAGCGAATTGATAGTTTGAGCATTTCTTCAGACTTAGAATAGCAAAGAGTTCGTCGATGAAGTCGGGCTAAATAATGTCGGAGTCGAGTATTCTCTCCTTCAACTCGTGTCATATACGTTTTCGAGATAATCCGGTCGCAATCGTTAATAAATTTGTCATAAACACAGTAGCCATCCGTCACATAAAAAAAACATTCCCATCCCCTAACTATTTTCCACAAATGCTTAAAGGTCTCGGCACTTCTGTCTCCTAAAACGAACGCTAAAATACCTGGGACTCGCTGGTTGACAGCCGTCCATAACCAAACCTTATTTTTTTTTGAGCCACAAAAGTTTGAAGTTCATCTAATTGAGCTACTTCGGGAATTTCTTCATAATCTGGAGCATCAGGTAAAGAAAAGCCCACTTGTTTAACCCAGTTAATAACTGTATTATGATTAACTCCAGTTATTCTTTCAATAGCCCGAAATCCCTGACCATTGACGTACATTGTCAAGCATTGCTTCTTAATTGAGTCGGGGTATCCTTTGGGAGAATAAAATTCAACGAATTGCTTTCCACAGTCACGGCACAAGTAGTTTTGTTTGCCGCGACGGTGACCATTTTTACAGACTTTGTTGGATTGACAGTTAATGCAGATCATCTCTCTATTATGCAACGCCCTTTTTTAAGGGGGGCTAGGGGGGATCGAGACTTTGCCACAAAACAAATGAGATTAATCTCTCATAAATCTATCTCGCACAATCATCCCAGGAACCGGGTTTCTTCCGATATTTCTCGTACTCAACTGAAAATTGTCGCAGAAACTCGGTTTATCGCCACCTAACGAGAGAAATTAGATCGCAAATCCGCGATAATTGATCGCAATCACCCGCGCCAAAGTCCCCACGCTAACCCACAAGTCCGCCGGGGGTTGAAAACCCCTGGCGGACTGTTTATTTAACTCTAAATATAGCTACTAGCTTGACGGGTGAACATTGAGCAGTAAATTCCGTTTGATGCTATCAATTCGTCGTGAGTTCCTATTTCTGCTATTTTACCGTTTTCCATCACGGCGATGCGATCGGCTATTTTTGCTAATCCCAATCTGTGACTGATGACTATGGTTGTTTTCCCGGCGGCTATTTGGCGGAAGATGCTGTAAATTTCGTGTTCTGTCTTGGGGTCTAGGGCGGCGGTTGGTTCGTCAAAAATTAGCACTTCGGCTGTAGAAAGCCGCATTAAGGCACGGGCGATCGCAATTCTTTGCCACTGTCCCCCCGATAAGTCTATGCCGTCTTCTAATTGTTTCCCCAACGGAGTCTCTAAACCTGCAGAAAGACTATTGACTTTGGCGCTAATTCCTGCTTCGGAAATAGCTTCGTTAATTGCGGTGTCATCTGAGAGTGAAAGCAAGTCGCCGAAACCGACGTTTTCGCGGACTGTCGATGGGAAACGGGCGTAATCTTGCATAACGACGGCGATGCGCGATCGCACGTATGCTAGAGAGTACGATCGCAAATCTTTGCCGTTCCAGTCGATCGTACCACTTGTCGGGTCGTACAGGCGGCCGAGGAGTTTGCCAAGGGTTGTTTTACCCGCGCCATTTTCACCAACAAGCACTAGCATTTCGCCCGGTTGAATACTTAAATTGATATCTTCAACCGTGCTTTTATTGCTACCTGGATAGCAGAAAGATAGATGCTTAATCTCGATGCCAATTTTATCTTTCGTCACGTCAGAATCTTTGCTGCTATCAGGTAAACTAGGCAGGCGAGCTGCCACATCCACAAGCGGAGACTGCAATTCTGGTTTGAGTTCCAAAAGTTGAAAAATCGGACTAACGCCGAGGGAAATATCGTACAAATTAGTATAATTGCCTATAAGTAATTCCAAACTTTGCTCCACCTGAACAATCAAACCCGAATACAGCGCCAAATCTCCCAAAGTATAGCGACCACCCAAAGCTCCCATTACGACATAAACAAATGGCAAAGCTACTCCTACTCTACTAAACACTGACCAGAAAAGTACAACAATTGCTCCTTTTTTTCGGATTTGCTGCATCTCGCTAAAAAACTGCAAAAACTGACCCTGCCAGCGTTTGAGCCAAAGTTCCTGCAAGCCAAACAAACGCAATTCTTTAGCATATTCTTCGCCCGTCAATACTCTAGCGGATAAGTTCATTTCGCGGCTGATTTTAGCTTGCTTTCTTTGAACTCTCCAGATGATTCTGCTGTATTTTCTTTGAATGTAAATTGAGGGAGATGCTGAAATCAGCATCAGCACTGGGACCCACCAAGCTATGGTAGCAGCAAGGCTAATAGAGGGAATAAATATAAAAATTCCCGTGATGGTCATGCTGAGGGTAAATGCTAGTTGCTGTATTTTGGAGACTCCGGTTTTTGCGAGTTCTACAATATTTAATAGTTCGGGGTTTTCAAACAGGGCAATATCGTCGAAATTGGCGACTTTTTCGAGGACTTTTCCTTCGACAAAGCCTTGAACGCGATCGCGCAAAGATGTCGCTGCAAAAGAGCTCATTGTTTCGAGGGAGTCGCCGATTAACTTGAGACTTAAGACTCCGGCAATACTCCACAGCAATATTGGCCGGGAAAGCATCAAAGCAAAGGGCTGTGCTGTTTGAGTTTGCGACAGCAATCGAGATACTTCATCAATGATTAATTTATCTAAAAATAGCACGGAAGAGGGGGCAGCACCGCGAATAATGTTGAGTAATATTAAATTGCGGAGTTCTATTGGTGCGGCTTTGATTATCAGGCCCAAGCTGCGCCACAAAGCTTGGAATGTGGTAATTTGGATCGGTTGCATAGTTTGTGGGTAGGTGTCGGGTCTACTCATCCCCTCCCGTTATATTATAGTAACTTTATCTCAATTGAAATGCAGATTCCTCCAAGATTAGCCTAACGTCAGATGGATGTGTTGAGACTGCACGTTGCCAATGACCAAAACCACTATGCGGGTTAACAGCTTTAATCCACTGATCGATAAATATCCATTTAGCCTCATCTTGACGAGTTGGTTTCCCTTTAGTTTCCAGAATCAAAAAATTGTCATTTTTCAGACAAACTATAAAGTCGGGGCGATATTTCCGAACAACTCCGCCAAAAATATAGAGAATCTCAAATCCAAGGTGATCGTTTTTCGCCCAAGCATCTACAATATGAGCCTTTCTTTCTCGCTCCAGTTCGTAGGCTTCGCTGGCTTCCCCTGTACTGTCAAAGATGCAGTAGTTAATGTGAGATTTACGAGTGTACTCGCAAGGTTTACCTGTGTACCAGGAACGCATATCACCTGTAGAGCGGATTGGATGAACTGGATCAAAAACAGGTTCAATTCTTTCTGTATTTTCTAAATAAATAGCGTTCCAGATGTGTTCAACAACTTTTCTCCGATTAAGAGTGATCAGGATACGCCGTCGAGTTTCGTCTCGATTGAAAAATGGCGGAGTAATTTGGATAAAATCTGAGTGTATAAATTATTCTCCTAATCGAATTAGTTTGGCTAGTAAGTATTCTCTATTACCTTTTTAACCTGGTTTAATCTGGTCAAGGATATCTCTAGCAACCTCAAAAGTGATTTTTTGCATCCGCTGTTTTACACCTAAATCTTCTAGGTCGATCACCTTAATTTTAATTTAGAATCAAGCTAACTTTCGCTAAATGACGTTCGCCACCTTCTCAAACTGGAAGAGCAAGAAGGAGACGCATTCACCGATTTTTTCTCTCTGGAACCGCTGTCAGAATTAGAACAGCAGGAAATATTAAAAATTAGAACTGACTTTCGACGCTACTTATCCGCAGGAAAAGTTTCAGGAGAACTTGTTAAATTTTTAGTGCTTTCACCGTTAATGAGATTAGCAGGATTTTTTGATATTCCGATCGTGCTGACAATGGAAGATAGCATCCTGATCGAGGTTGAGGATGGGGATACTTTAATTAAAGGGCGCTTGGATGTCTTAGCCGTAAATCAGCCGGATGCAGAGCTCGCGGCTGTACAGTTTTGGATTTTGGTAGTGGAGGCGAAAAATAGTGCGATCGATCCTTGGGCCGGTTTGCCGCAATTGCTGACTTATGCTTATAAAAGTTTGCAGCAGCAATCGTCTGTTTGGGGATTGACGACGAATGGACGTAACTATCAGTTTGTGTATCTGACGCGGGGCAATCCTTGCACTTATCAGATTTTACCAGACTTGAGTTTGACTGACAGGGAGCGATCGCTCTTGTTGGCGCAAGTGTTGAAAGCTATTTGCAAGTTGCAGAATGTGCAGTTGCAGTTGGCTTAAACAGGATCGATAAGAGTGCGATCGTGAATTCCATTTTTAGTCCTTGTACGATCGCACGGACGGGCAAAAGAAAGCTGCCTTTTGAATATTTTATACAACTTAGTAATGTTGTAACGCTTCAGTTGCAGCCTTGCGAATGTCAGCATTGTCGCTGTGCTCAAATGTTTTGAGCAGATCGGTGATTGCCCGATCGGCATAGATGAGTTGCCCTAGGCGCTGCACATATCGAAGTTGAAAAAAGGGTTCGGCTTGGGGCATCTGTGCCATCAAGTAAAATTTGTATTCGTCCAGGAAATGATTTTCAAATCCCAACGTTTGTTCGCAAAGCATACTTAACTGCTGTTGTTGTTCCATATCTGAGGGAATCAAATATGCCCATTGCTGGCGGCACAGCAGATCCACTTTCTCCACCAAAGGTGTCCAGTCATCGCCAATCCAATCGCGGTACTGGCGGGCAATCTCGCTCTTTCTGCCCGTTCCCGTATACTCACCTGCTTTGAGCAGCGTCAAGGCCGATGCTGCGCCAAACACAATCAATGCCAGATCCTTGATTCCTGGATGGCTAACTCCATCAATTGTTCGCAAAAAGCGCCTATTGTATCCATAAAACTGTCCTTGAGGATCGGGATAAGTCAGCGGAACCGTTAACACCTGGAGGTGAGGACGGACTCGCGCAAATAAATCGTATTGGGCATACAAACTATCTCGAATATGCTCGGCCACAGGTTTCGGAGGCACCTGTGCACGAATATCTTCCCCAGACAGCAGCAAACTATCCGTATGAAACCGCACGCTGCCGGTTGAAAATAAATGGGTTTCACCGAGCAGTTTCACATCAAAATCGAGTGAGTTCAGCCTTTGGCCCTCGGCGGCTATAATTGATGTCAATTGCTGTTTCTCGGCAGCACTGGGGCTGCCTTTGCAAACCGCTATTATATCTAGGTCGCTCGTTGCAATTGCCTCGCCCACCGCATAACTGCCCACTAGATAGCAGCCCCTAATCCGATCGGGTAGCGCCAGTTTCACTTGCTGCACAATGTCGCGCAAAATTGAGTCTATTTCAGTAATTCCTGTTGCTTGAATCAAATCAATTGAGGAAGTGCGATCGAACATCATAATAGCAGCTATTTCACTATCCATTGACCCTAGCACAAAGTTGTGGAACTTGCAGGGTAAGTGCTTGGTGACTTTCGAGGGACCTAATGACTGGGTAAATAGTGTCAGTTTTAGCCCCACGGGAGATGCTATCGCCCTTATTTTTCACTTATTAAAACTGGTGTTAACTTTAAAAACTTATCCAGCGTCTCCCGGGCAGATACTTGCAATTGAGCCTCACCAATATCAAATCGAGGGTCTTCTATCAAATCAGGAGCGTTACAATAAGCATCAACATCGGCAAACAACTTGTCTAAAATCTGAAATTTTCTTCCCGTCGGCTGGAGATTATTGTCACTCTTAAACAGTTGTATAAACCGCTATTCAAATTCATCAGCGCTGATTTTACTGCCTGCAAAATGTTGTGATAACTTGATGTACTTATCCATATTTATCCACCTCCGATATCTCCAGTCGTATTTCAATGTATAATGTATGCGATTTACGAATCAAAATTCAAGAAACCGGGTTTTTTTTTGTTTCTGCGACTGTAATGCAGTATTATCGTAAAAACCCGGTTTCTGACCACCCGTGCGTAAGTCAGATCGTGTTTATTTTGAATTTGCCGATCGCATACAGTCAGATTTACAGACATATTGAAGTCAAGATTTGTTAAATATTTATAGTTTGTCGTGACACCAGGCAGACCCTTATTTTAAGATAAAAAACGACTCAACCCTGCAACTGAAGGTAAGAAAATGTCTGAACTTAGACAAAATCTAATTACCAGAGATTGGGTAATCATCGCCACCGAACGGGCGACAAGACCGGATCAATTCGCCAACACAAAAATGTTGCCAGCAGTAGTGCCACCCCACCGTGCCGATTGCCGGTTTTGCGTGGGAAATGAAGAAGACGGAACCTTAGAAACTTGCCGTTTGGGCGATCGCGCCGGCTGGAAAATCAGGGCAACAAGGGCGATCGCATCCGATGTTATGGTGACGGTGGAGTCCTGTGCTCGATCGGTGGAACCTTTTGTAAAGGAGTTGGCGGTTGTTCAGTCCGCAAAAGTTCGATCGCACTTGGTGTTAAAGGAATCGTCACTAGGAGGATGGGTAGAAAAAATTTCTCTAACAACCATTTGATATCTGAGTTAGACTGCTTCTTCAAAAAGTTCCGTCTATTATTCGGTTTTTCTGGTTTCATTTTTTTAATCTCTATCTACATTTCCTACGATATCTGGATTTTTTGTGTTCGCGGGCGATCGTCAATTTAGCCTCCCAAATTAGTTGTTAAGTAAAATTTTGAAGAGATTGTGAGTTGCGATTGAATGATTTGTGAAAGAGTTTGTGAGAAAAAACTCACAAATGACTTTTGGCTTAGAAATTTGTGAAAATTAACTAGGGATTGAATGAACAGCTATCCTAAAGCTCTAAGTTATGCTAATTTAAGAGAAATTAGGCAGGTTTGAGGCTGAGGTGGAATGGAGAAGATGACTAAACAGGAGTTTGAGGCTATCTATACAGACAAGCTTACAAAAAAACTGCGTCCAGTGCTAAGGGAGTTATTGCAAGGTAAGCAATACAAAACAATCGCTAAATCTCTAGAGATAAAGCCAAACACTGTCTGTAGTCATATTTCAACTATTTGCCACTCATTTAACATCAAAAATGAAGCGGGTGGAGGAAATACGCAACGCGATGAGTTGATTCTATTATTTGTAAAATATAAACCTGAATTAGTTTGTGAAAAATTATTAGAAGAATATGGGAAAGGAACCCCTGAACCTCGAAAAATATTAGAAGTTCCAGAAGGGCCAGTGCGATTAAATTCTGAGTTTTATATAGAGCGTTCCCGAATGGAAGCTGACTGTTATCAGCAGATTTTAGGACGGGGGTCAATGATTCGCATTACAGCTCCCAAGTTAATGGGAAAAACTTCTCTATTAAATCGCATTATGGAACACGCAAAAACGAATAATTATCGATTAGTGCGTTTAGATTTTAGAGATGCTGAAACAGAAATTTTTAGTAACCTCAATAAATTTTACCAATGGTTTTGCTTGAATATCAGCCAACAGCTCAAACTAGAATCTAATATCGATAAATATTTACAGGGGCGCGGCGGAATTCTCGTAAATTGCAAAAACTACTTTCAAGCTGAAGTTTTAGAAGCTATAGATTGTCCTTTAGTCTTGGCTTTAGAAGAAATAGACTGTATTTTTTATTATGAGGAAATTGCCCGAAACTTTCTGAGTATGTTACGAAGCTGGTTTGACGAAACTAAGAAAACAGACATTTGGGAAAACTTGCGAATGGTGCTGCTCCATTCTACAAATGTTTACGTGCAATTACCTGTTAATCAATCACCATTTAATGTAGGGTTTCCAGTAGAGTTGACCGAATTTAGCCAGCCAAATATTCTAGATTTAGCCAGCCGCCATCAATTATCTTGGGGAACTGATGAAGTTGTTGCATTGATGGGAAGGGTTGGGGGTTATCCTTATCTGGTACGCAAGGCGCTTTATCATTTGAATGATTCCAATATATCTTTAGCAGAAATTTTGCAAAATGCAGCTACAGATGTGGGAATTTACCGCCAGTATTTGCAGGATCACTGGGCAAACTTGCAAAATTCTTCTGAACTCAAAGCGGCTCTCAAACAAGTTATTTTTGCAGACAGTGCGGTCAAATTAGAACAGGTGCTAGAATTTAAGTTACTGAGTACGGGTTTAGTCAAGCAAAATCTGCAGGGTATCACTCCTAGCTGTCGGTTATATCGGGATTATTTTGCAGAAAAATTTCGAGATTAGAGTCGGGAGCAAAACCATATTATGGCGGTTTATCCATATCAAGTTGGTGGCACTTTAGAGTACGAACATCCTACCTATGTTAAGCGTGAGGCCGACAGCGAACTTTATGACAGTTTGATAGCCGGAGAATTTTGTTATGTGTTGAACTCCCGACAAATGGGTAAATCTAGCTTGCTAGTACAAACGATGAAACGCTTGCGCGAAAAAGCCGATTTTAAATGTATTGCGATAGATTTAACAGATATCGGTAGAGAAACTTCAGACAACTGGTATTTTGATATTATTTCTCAGTTGGTTCGGGGTGGCGCACTCTCAAGAAAGATAGATGCTGACAGTTGGTGGCAGCAGCGACAATTCCTGTCGCCATCTCAGCGATTGAGTCAGTTTATTGAAGATGTTTTACTAACAGAGATTTCGCAAAATATTGTTATTTTTATTGATGAAATTGATTCGATTTTAAATCTGAGCTGGAAAGACGACTTTTTTCTTTTAATTCGGGCTTCTTATAACAAAAGAGCAATGAATTCTGAATATAAGCGCCTTGCCTTTTGTCTTTTGGGAGTTGCCACGCCAGCAGATTTGATTCGCGATAAAGACCGAACACCCTTTAATATTGGCAAAGCTATTGATTTAACAGGGTTTACTTTTGATGAAGCTCGACCTGCTTTAATCCGTGGCTTAATGCTAGAGCGCTCGGAGGAAATATCAGAGAAGATATTAGCTGAGGTTTTTAAGTGGACAAACGGGCAACCTTTTTTGATGCAAAGACTGTGCCGACTGATGGTCTATCAATCGGCGCGTGGGACTTCTGATGTGAAACCTTTAGTGCAAAAGTACGTCATTGATAATTGGGAAGCGAATGACGAACTAGAACATTTAAAGACAATTAGAGATCGCTTGCTGCTTGACTATCAAGACCGCACGGCGCTACTGCTCGGTATTTATCAGCAAATACTGACGGATACGGAGCAGAAAATCTGTGCTGATAATAGTCTCGATCAAAGAAGGTTACAACTCTCTGGATTGGTCGTCAAACGCAACGGATATCTACAAGTTTATAACCCGATATACGCCGCTATTTTTAACCTCGATTGGGTACAGCAAGAATTAGCAAAACTCCGGCCCTACCAGGAAAACTTCGCCGCTTGGATCGCCTCAAGTCGTCAAGATACTTCCCGACTGTTGCGCGGCAAAGCGTTGGATGATGCGTTGCAGTGGAAAGTGGGGAAACGTTTAAGCGATGAGGATAATGATTTTTTAGATGCCAGTCAAGCTGATGAACGGCAAGAACTGAAGAAAAGTAATGAATCATTAAGAGAATTCCGTAAACAATTCAGGGAAGTTTTCAAAATAGAAGAAGCGGGACGAAATGCCTTAGAGCTTTTTCAGTCGAATAGAAATCAAATAGAAGCCTTGCAGGTAGTTATCAAAGCAGGAGAAGATTTAAAGAAGTGGATACCAGATAATGCCCCGCTTTCCGAATATCCCGTTATGAATACTCTGTTAGTTTTGCAGATGATTCTTGCTAAAATCCGTCAACGGCGCCAGTTTTTCGACGACAGATTTAAGGAATCGGTAAATAGTGTCTGTTTGGGACCCACAGGAGATACACTTGCCACTACCTCACGCCACAATGCCAAATTGTGGGACTTGCAAGGCAACTGCTTGGTAACATTCACCGGACATAATGACTCGGTAAAGAGTGTGAGTTTTAGCCCGAATGGAGATGCTATAGCTACTGGTTCAGATGACAAAACCGCAAAATTGTGGGACTTGCAAGGCAATTGCTTGGTAACATTCACCGGACATAATTACCGGGTAAGGAGTGTCAGTTTTAGCCCGAATGGAGATGCGATCGCTACTGCTTCATCGGATCGCACCGCAAAATTGTGGGATTTACAGGGCAACTGCTTGGTAACATTCACCGGACATAATAAATTGATAACAAGTGTCAGTTTTAGCCCCACAGGAGATGCGATCGCTACTGGTTCAGATGACAAAACCGCCAAATTGTGGAACTTGCAGGGCCACTGCTTGGCGACTTTCACCGGACATAATAAATCGGTAACAAGTGTCAGTTTTAGCCCGACTGGAGATGCAATCGCTACTACCTCAGTTGACAAAACCGCCAAATTGTGGGACTTGCAGGGCCACTGCTTGGCGACTTTCACCGGACATAATAAATCGGTAACAAGTGTCAGTTTTAGCCCCACAGCAGATGTAATCGCTACTGCCTCAAATGACAACACCGCCAAATTGTGGGATTTGCAGGGTAACTGTTTGCCGACTTTCATCGGACATAATTATTCGGTAAGGAGTGTCAGTTTTAGCCCCACAGCAGATGTGATCGCTACTACCTTAGGCTCACATTTCAAAACCGCCCAACTGTGGGAGTTGCAAGGCAACTGCTTGGTAACATTCACCGGACATAATAACTCGGTAAGAAGTGTCAGTTTTAGCCCCACAGGAGATACGATCGCTACTGCCTCATCTGACAACACTGCGAAATTGTTGGACTTGCAAGGCAACTGCTTGGTAACATTCACCGGACATAATGACTGGGTAACAAGTGTCATTTTTAGCCCGACAGGAGATAGGATCGCTACTGCCTCACCTGACAACACTGCGAAATTGTGGGACTTGCAAGGCAACTGCTTGGTAACATTCACCGGACATAATAACTCGGTATGGAGTGTCTGTTTTAGCCCGAATGGAAATGCGATCACCACTGCCTCAAATGACAAAACCGCCAAATTGTGGGACTTGCTGGGTAACTGCTTGGTAACATTCACCGGACATAATAACTCGGTAAATAGTGTCAGTTTTAGCCCCACAGGGGATGCGATCGCCACTGCCTCATCTGACAAAACTGCCAAATTGTGGGACTTGCAAGGCAACAGCTTGGTGACATTCACCGGACATAATAAAGTGATAACAAGTGTCTGTTTTAGCCCCACAGAAGAAGCAATCGCTACTGCCTCAGAGGACAAAACTGCCAAATTGTGGGACTTGCAGGGCAACTGCTTGGTAACATTCACCGGACATAATAACTCGGTAAGAAGTGTCAGTTTTAGCCCCACAGGAGATACGATCGCCACCGCCTCAATTGACGGGACAGCCAAATTGTGGGACTTGCAGGGGAGTTTACTGGCGGATTTTAGCGGATATAAAGGGAATTTACTCAAAGGTGAGACAGATTTTGTGGAGTTGAGAACTCCGATTTATAGTATTTGTTTTAGTCGGGACGGGAAGTCTTTAATAACGGGTTCGCAGGATGGAAAGGTGCGGTTTTGGCCGATCGAAAGTTTGGACGAGTTGTTGGCGAGGGGGAGGGAATGGCTTGGTGAGAAAATTTAACCGCTGATGCACGCGGATGATTGGGATTTAGCAACGATTTTACGATTCTTTTTCACTTGTTCAAACTGCTATTAGCTTTACCCACTTTAGACACCAGAATTATTGAATAATTCGGGTATCTAGCAGACTACAAGCCGGAAATTTAAAAGTCAAGATTTATTAAGATTTTACAAAAAAGCAATGACAAATCACAAATCCTGTATCTAAAATAAGAGACAATTTGACCCGGAAACTGAAGGTAAGAAAATGTCTGAACTTAGACAAAATCTAATTACCAGAGATTGGGTAATCATCGCCACCGAACGGGCGACAAGACCGGATCAATTCGCTAACAAAAAAAAGTGGGCATCAGTAGTGCCACCGCACCGTGCCGATTGCCCGTTTTGCGTGGGAAATGAGGAAGACGGAACCTTAGAAACTTGCCGTTTGGGCGATCGCACTGGGTGGAAAGTCAGGGCAATTTGCAACAAATATCCCGCCCTCTCCCCGACAGCAAAATGGATGAGGATATCATCGGGAATTCACCGCACGATGGCGGGAATCGGCGTGCACGAAGTAATTGTCGAACATCCGCGACACGATTTGACGACAGCTTTGTTGAGTGTTGAAGAAGTTGAAAACATACTTTTAGTATACCGCCAGCGCTATGTAGAAATTAGAAAAAATCCCCACATTGAAACAATTATTATCTTCAAAAATCACGGGGAAACTGCCGGAACTTCTCTCGAACACCCCCACTCGCAGATAGCAGCGACGCCCGTTGTACCCAGCCAATTTCGCAGCCGCATCGACGAAGCTATTAGATATTTTGACGACACGGGAGAATGTCTGTTTTGCCGGACTTTGGAAGATGAATTAGCGGCGAAGGAAAGAGTGATTTGTGAGAGTGAACATTTTGTGGCTTTTATCCCTTACGCTGCACTTTCACCGTTTCACACTTGGATTTTTCCGCGCCGCCATTCCTCTTCGTTTGATGAAATTACTGATGCGGAAATTACGGATCTTGCTGATACTTTGAAAACTGTACTGGCTAAGTTTTATTACGGATTGAACAATCCCGATTACAACTATAATATTCGATCGGTGCCGATCGCCCAACGGGCAACAAAATACTTTCACTGGTATATCGCAATTATTCCCAGAGTCACCAAGCAAGCTGGGTTTGAGTTGGGCAGCGGGATGTTTATCAATACTGCTTTGCCCGAAGAAAGTGCGGCGTTTTTGCGATCGATCGAAATTCTTAGCGACAGTAATTTCTCCCCCATCTAAAGTATCCTACATCACAATACGTCAAATTTACTTCAAATGGGGGTGGAAATGCACGCAGCTACTCTGAGTTGCGAGTTTGTGTTGGGGGAGGAAACTGATATTATTGGAGATTTGATATTTGAGATTAAAAAATTGGGGATAACGAATGATCTAAGGGTTTAGATCACCCGGCTACAGTTGCATTCTTTTGTGAAAGTGGTATCATTTACGAGCTCAACTTATGAAGGTACAAATACTTAAGCCTTGTACCAAACTCACAATAAACTTTCGACATACTGCCAGCCGTCGTCGCTAAAAGTAGCTTTCAACATATCTCTAATTTTGGCATCGATCGATAATATTCCCTCGCCCGACTCACCATTCTCGCCGATTTCGCAACTGTCTTCAGACATATGTTCTTGGATATGGGCCAGAGTATGGGCGAAATTAGCCAGAAAATAATGTTCGTGCACCCACGCTGTCGGATCGGGTATTTCTGCACTCCCAAAAGCTCGATCGACTAAATCTTTTTTTGCAACATCGTCTGTCTGATTTTTCATGTTGAGTTCGATTTAGGTAGATTTTGTAACTTATCCCATTTTAACCTTAATTGTCAACAGAATCGTAATCCTGATCGACCACAGCAGTGACAAATTAGTTTATTGTGTGCGATCGCGATCCTAATTTTTTGGTCGATCGCGTGTTATCATTTTACCTCACACTCGGTGGTCAATAATGTTCACATCGAGCAGAATACACTTGGGAATCATTCCGTGAACTCCTTTTTGAGGATTATTGACAGCCTGCGTAATCCGAAAATTTACCGCGAGGGAACACAAAACATAAGCATCTTCTTCTTTGAAACCCGCAAACTTTTGCAGCCAATAAACCGTCTGTTTTACCGCCATCTCAAACGCTTCATCTAATGTTCTACCAAATCCCATAATCACAATATGAGTGGGCGTTTCAGCAAACGGAAATATCAGAAATAAATCCTTGCGTAAGATGATTTGAATAGTCCCGTTCATCGAAGTTTCAATGGCAGTACCGTCAACTTCACCGTCTCCTTGTGCCGAATGTCCGTCGCCGATTGACAGTAAACCGCCGCGCAGAAAAATAGGTAAAAATAACCGCGTTCCTGGTTGGAGTTCCTGATTGTCCATATTGCCGCCGTAGCGCTCTGGAGGAATAGAAGAACGGTTAATTTCTGCATTGGCAACGCCGATAATGCCAAAAAAAGGATGCAGGGGAATCCGAATGCCGCTAGCTGGGGGAAATTCAGCAATTTTTTGCTCTAAATCTAGCGGAATAAACCGCAATTTAGGTTCGGAGAAATACTCCGGTAAAGCTCCCCATCCGGCGCGAATTGCATTAAATCCTACTGGTAAACTCGGGTAAACATCCTCAATGTGAATTTCTAAAACGTCTCCCGGTTCGGCATTGTTAACATAAATCGGGCCTGTCAGCAAGTGGGGCCCAGGGCCAACTTTGCGGTTGGGAGGCAAATTCTGACAAATATCTAAAAATTCAGGGGTGAGAAATTCCGGCGGGGCCTTGTCAGCAACATAATATCCTGAATAGGTTTCGATATCGATGCGATCGCCCGAATCCACCCTTAAAGCAGGTTCGATATTCGGAGAGAAACCGCCCAAGTGTACGGTTTTGCAATTAGCCTTGAGAAGGTGGCGAGTCATGGGATTTTAGATTTTAGATTTTAGATTTTAGATTGAAGTAAGGGTGTTAAGAATGTTATATCGCAAGTCTCAAGCATTTTTGAGAAAGATTTTTTTTAATGAACCGCAGAGGGCGCAGAGGGCGCACAGAAAGAGAACTCAGATATAAGAAGAGGTCAATCGATTTTAGATTTTAGATTTTAGATTTTAGATTAAAGAATTGAAGCCTTGACCCCACGGATAAATTCGGGGGGCAAGTTTCATCGGATACAGGTTTTTTATTTCTGGACGGATGAATCTGGGGGCTTGTATCCTGGATGCTTTGGGTCAAAAAATGGTTGAGGTTTATTATATCTGAGATAGTCTACTAATTTTTTAACTTTTTGATAACTTTGGTAGTTAAAAATTTAAAGTCTAGCATCTCTAATCGCTCGCTGTTTTTTATTCAGACTAATGACTGTTTAGTAATTCAGTTGGCAGGGGCGGCTTTGTACAGCACTTCCGGATGTTATGAGGTACAGTTTAATCAACTAAAAAATAATATTACCCTGAAAGTATACTCAGTAGATTTGCGAAAAAAAATAGTAGCAGCACATAAGCGAGCAAAAGTTGTCTAGCCGAACAACAGCAGCAATATTTGCTGTGAGTAAAAGCTTAGTTCAAAAGCTTGTCAAACAACAAAAAATAGAGGGAAATGTACAGCCCAAACCCACAGACCAACCGAGGTATAGCCATGTGAATAATGCCGAAACAGAGAGCGCGAGAAATAGTGACTGCACATCCCGATGCAACCAAGCGTAGAGTTGTGTGAGCTATTTGCCCACAGAACAGGAAATTGGTTGGGTAAAACAGCAATGTGTAGCGCGTTACAGAAGTCGGGATTAAATCGAAAAAAAAACTCTCAGGAGTAGCCAAGCAGGGACAAGAAGAGTGATGAAGTTAAAGTTAGAGTATTGGGAAAAAGTCAAGGATATCGAGCCAAAAAGCAAGCGTATTTCTAGATGAGACTGGAGTCTTGCTAAGTTGAAGACGAACTGATGCACGTTCGGAACGTGGAACTAGAGCCGAGGTAGTCAAACCTTTTTTTTGAGGGGAAAAAGTCACAGTAATTGGTGCAATTAGTATTTCTTAGAGTAGTGGTCTTACTGACAATAGATAACTCGATGGCGCCGCCCAACATTTGAAGTATTTATCGAGAAATGTTTGATCCCACCATTGTGGTCGGGAGCCGTAGTATTTATGGATAATTTACCCGCTCATAAACTAGCTTCTATTAAGCCTATGATTGTCGTGGTGGCTGCTTCCATCTTGTGTTTTTCCCCCTACTCTCCTGATTTTAATCCGGTTGAATTATGGTAGTCTCAGCTTAAATCTTTGTTGCAACAGTTTTCACCCACCATTACTAAAATGGTTGACACCATAATTGCTGTGGCTCTTGAATTAATGAATCCCAACCCTCTCAAAAACTGGTTTACTAATTGCTGCTACTGTACCTCATAACATCCAGAAGTGCTGTATCTGCTATCTTCCACAAGTGCTGTTTTTGTGGAAAATTTTTCCTGAGGCAAGTTTTGAGTTCCCTTGTTATCATTAGCCATTTTTTACGCATCCCAATTAATCATTAGTGACAGATGACTTATGTATTGATGATTCCAGTATGGAAAACTTAGGCCACAACAATTATTGGTAGTTTCAGACAAGTTGAGTTGGTATTTTCGGTCATCAGCATTGCACTTTTCGGTAATCAATTTGATAGGGTCTTGCCTTTGCAGGTTAATCGCCCAAACCCTTGATTGCTATCAGGTTGGCTGTGGCTTGAGAAGCTCCAGTCGTGACCGGTTAAGAAAGTGGAGCGAATGTCTATGAGCCAATCTACGCAATTCACCAGAGAATGGCTGTTAAAGCCATCTTAAATTAGTGGGATTTGTCAGCAGAAAGAGCAGCCTGAACATCTTGATAAACAGAGCGTAAATGCTGGAGTAACTCTTGTTGGGACAACTCATGAATCTGAAGCTCTCTGATCAAGAACGCCAGCCTTTGTAAGGCACCATTGTGAATTTCTGCCTCAAGCAGCTCTATTAACTGTTGCTGTGTTAGCAGTTGTTGTTCCAAACAACGCATTCGTCGCCACCAACAAAGTCCATGATAGACAACGCACGCAATTAATCCCGCTGTACCAAACATAATTAGGCTGGACACAAGAGTTATCTTATCCATTAGTCTTCATCCTTCCCTGCTTCATAAAAAAAAAGGTGAAGTCTAACCAGACTTCACCTGGCTTAAATTAGGAATTTCTAAGTCAGCCTTATTAACTTTTCCGGAGTGCTTATTCTAGAACTGACTGGGTATTATTCCTAACAATTCCATCAGCGCTTAAAGCCAAAATTGATGGGGGTTTAACAGTGGCTTCAGAATCAGGCTTGGGGTTTTTATACCGCACCGCCGATTTCAGGTTTCCCAAAATTTTTCGCTCTATGTGGCGCGAAGCTACAAATTAGCAATTGCAGCATTTAACGCCAGGAGTTGTTCATCTGTTTTATCCAGCCTGCTTTTTGTCCGGGTTGTCTGGTCGGCGAAGGACAAATAGTCTTTTAAGGCTTGTTGTTGCACGGCTTGCAGTTCGGGTGTAGGTAGAGGTTTACGCAACTCATTGGGAATAGCGTCGTTAAAGAGATGGCTCACCAGTTGAGAGTACAATCCAAGTTGAGAGTTCCTGACGTTATCTAATTCCTGCTTTCCTCTAGCTGTACTGTAGTTGTAAAGTTCTGCTTCCATACCTTTGGTTTGAATATCGATGGTGCCAGAACGCCAGAAGTTATAAGCTCCTAGTTTCGCTTTGTCTGTGCGATATCCAATCACATGATTTGGAGCATCGCCGGCGAGTAGCAAAGCGCCCAACAAATCTAAGATCAGTTCATCTGTCGTATGAAGAATGTAAGGGCGACCTGACGCATTTGGTTGGCGCAGGATTTGGGCAATATCCAAGCGTGTCTTTAAATGTGAAAATGCCCGTTGGGTACGCCATCTATTATCTCCACTAGCGAGGGTAAGTAACAAGGGAACAATATCTACGCTAGAGCAAAGTTGTGTCCGTTCTGTTCCTGGGGTGGAAACCCACTGTTTAGTTGGGTCTTTGATGTAAAGAGGAACGTTAATTGATTCTTCATAAACACCACCACTTTTACCGCGCAACCCGTGAGAACCGCCATACTCGCCGTGGTCTGAGGTAAATACGACGATCGTATTTTGGGCAAATGGGGATTTTTCTAAAATATCAAGTGCTTTCCCGATTTGAGCGTCCACAAATTGTTGGAATAGTAGGTATGAATCCAACAGTTTCAGCCAGGGTTCTCCGAATTTTGGCGGTAAGTAGCCAGCCCCTAAGTTTGCTGCTCGGCGGAATGCTTCTTGCAAGCGGGGCTTTTTCGCTAACCCGATGGGGTTTTCAAAGTTGGGAATTTTATCTTTGAAGACACTTGGCGGGTTGCTTTCTGCGGGTATGTCCTTCGTTCCTTGGGGGTACCAAGAAATGTCATGGGGGTTGATTAAGCTGAGGGTCGTACACCAAGGAGTATTTCTGGCTTCGTTGGAATTGAGCCACTCGGTAAACTGTTCGGTGGATTTAATTCCTTGAGGAGGCGTACCGCCTTTGACAATATAAGGGTCTACTTCTAAACCTTCTCCGGGATTACCATTGGGGGAAGGATAAGTTCCGCCACTAAATCCATAAGGTTCCAGGGAATCTCCGGTGGATAAATGCCATTTACCAAACCACCATGTACTGTAACCAAAGTTCTCTCGCAACAGTTTTCCCCAGGTAGGGAAGCCAGGGTTAAGGCTTGGCGCTGGCGCTTTAATGAGTACACTATTCCTACCACCCTCACCATCATTCAAATGTGTATCCATCACAAACGTTTGGTGGGAGTATAAACCTGTCACTAATGTGCCACGAGCCGCAGTACAGGCTGTTGCTGCTGTATAGTATCTTGTGAAGTTGACTGAACTCTTCCGCAATTTTGCGATCGCGGGTAGATATTTGTCGAGAGTGGCTTGTGCTGGAAACCATTGGGGAGTGCGTAGTTGGTCTACGACAATCACAAGGATATTGGGCTTTTTATATCCCGATGTTTGTGCAATTGCCGGAGTGTCGGATTTATTCAGAAGCTGAGATCCAAGTAGCGCAGCTCCTGTCAAACCTGTTGCTGATAGAAATGTTCGTCTTTTCATCATCTTGATTTAATTTTACAAAACATAAGAATTTTGTCCGGTGAAGTCTAATCAGACTTTACCCTGGCTAGGCATTAGTAATTGCTTTGTCAACCGTGTTAGCTTTTTAAGAGCGCGTCTTCTAGAATTGTCCAGGTCTTATTGCCAACAATGCCATCAGCACTTAAATGGAAATCGGATTGAAATTGTTTCACTCGCGTCACGGTTGTATTGCCAAAGTTGCCATCTACAGCAATCGTCGTTGTCCCTGATTTCCCTTGTCTTTTGGCTTGATTGAGCCGCGCCTGTAGATATTTCACTTCCGAAGGATTGTTGCTAGAGCTTTGGCTCAAGGTGGAGTGCTGCTTCTGGGAATAAGGGACAATGGCGTCGAGGTAACTCCAAGTTGGTGACCCAACTATGCCATCAACTTTTAGGCAGCAATCGGCTTGAAATTTCTTGACGTATTCTTCAGTAATATCGCCGAAGTAGCCATCAACACTAATAGAGCTGTGGTAGAAAAGATTGAGTTGTTCTTGTAGGTATTTAACGTCACTATTGTTGCTACCTTTGCTTAAGGTGGTGTAAGCTTTCATCGTTTTATTTCCTGAAATCGATGTGTGTTTTCTTTGATGATTCCAGTATCGAAAAACTAGGCAGGCAAAAGCATTGGTAGTTTCAGACAAGTTGAGTTGGTATTTTCGGTCATCAGCATTGCACTTTTCGGTAATGAGCTGATAGGGCCTCGCCTTTCCAGGATTAATTGCTAGCGGCTGTAAGCGTCTCTCGCGGGCGTAAGATCGAATTGTTGCGTCAGGTATAGGTAATGTCCCATAACTCCACCCAAGAACAGCAAGTAGAGATTCTGATTGTTGATGACCATCGCCTGCTTCTCAATGGAACGATTAGTCTGGTTGGCGATCGCTTTCCTAGGGCACAAATCCGCTCTTGCCAAACCGTCCAGGACGCTCTAACCGAAGTGAGAAAGCATTTGCCTGACCTGGCGATTGTGGATTTGTCCCTTCCAGAGATATCAGGAACGGCTGCCAATGTTGAGCAGGGATTGGGGTTGCTCAAGGTCTTGATGCAGGATTATCCCCAGCTAAACCTGATGGTGCAAAGCAGTAACGTCAAGGCATTGATTCGCATCATACCGGAAATTGACAATCATCAGGGAGGATTTACGATCGCAGACAAAAGCGTGCCAATAGATACCTTCCTGACCCGGATGGAGTGGGCTATGCAAGGGTTAACCCATACCAAAGACCTGCAAACCGACTTGGAAGTGAAACCCGAATGGTTGGAGGTAATGCGACTCGCTTTTGAGGAGGGACTTCAGGATAAAGCGATCGCCCAAACTATGCACAAGTCCGAACGGATGATTCGCCACTATTGGTCTAAGATTCAGGATGCACTCTCAATCTACCCGGAAGAGGGTAAAAATATGCGGGCACAAACCCAAATTCGTGCCCGTAAAATTGGATTAATTGATTAAACGAGCAATGTCTACGGTTAATGAGCCATACAATATTTTAATTTTAAAGCGCCGAGTCGTGCTGGCAATGTTGAGTTTGGCCACGGTTGGCGCAACTATTGCTACATTTCTGCACCGACTGCAACCACACCCTCGTACCATTTATCTAATTACACCTCCGTTGTTGGCGATCGCCTGCCTGCTTTTACTGATTCGTCTCTACAAAAAACCAGAGAGCTTGCAACAAGTTATAAATCTGGCTTTATTAGCAGGGGTACTGTTCGTAGTGGTTCCCAGTTGGTTATATACCCTACAAGCGATCGTCTCATCGGACACCACCCTCGTAGGTAGTCTGCCCCCCGTAACACCAGCGTTGTTCGTGTTGACACTGGTGATGCTGATCGCGCTGCGTCGCCGCCAGCAATTGGTTATTGCAACTCTCATCGCTTGGATTGCGATCGCTGCCCCAATTCTCACCTATTTGCTGCTGCACCCGTCAGAACTTCACACTTCGCGAGGCTTAGATTTATTCATCTCCCTCGGCCCAACCATGGGGATACAAATTCTCCTGATTCTGTTTTATAACCGCGTCCAAGATATCGTCCAGGGCTTATATACCGAGCGTCTCCAATACTATGCTCAAATTGTCGAGCGACAGGCGATTCGTCAGCAGGCAATGGAACAAGCCTTCACGCAAATCCACAATGGCCCTTTGCAAACCTTAGCTCTCCTCCTGCGGGATATGCAGCAAGAACAGATGCCATCTCAACAATTGTTCCAACGCTTGCATGACCTGAATGCAGAGATCCGGGCAGTGGGGCGTAGTCTCACCGATGAAGCGGATTCAGAGCAATACTCAGCAGCCGTTTTAACCAGCCTAGAACCCCCTAATTCCGAACAAACTCTCCGTCTGGGGGAAGGCACTTGTATCGATCTCAACCGCCCCCTGCATAATTTATTGTATGAAGTTTATGCCATTACTTTGAAGCGCAATTTGCCCTATTTCCAGACCATTCAAGTCAAAGTGCGGAATTTCGCCCCCATTGAGCAAACTAACCTCACCTTGGAGAGAAAGCGGGATTTCTGTTTGTGGTTAGAGGAAGCTTTATGTAACGTGGGGAAACACGCTCTTGGAACAACTCGAATTGTCGTGACGGGAGAACATCAGCAGGGGCAATATGTTCTCAAGGTGCAAGACAATGGCGCTGGACTTAAACCCGAACAAGGACAACAGGGAACAAAGCACTCTCACATTTTGGCTCAACGATTGGGGGGACAGTTTCGACGAGAATCTTTGCCCAAGGGAGGGGTGATTTGCGAACTTTCTTGGTTAGTGAAGCCATAGCTATTGTTGAATTGGACTGGGTTTTACTTCTGGCCCAAGTTAGGGCAGACTGTCCTGTTCTTAACTATGGTGCAAGATGTAAGATTAAACCTTCTCTTTCGCAGGCGGAACCAAACCGGTTTTATTCAAACCCGCATCAATCTGCCTGAGCAATTTAAAATCGTCTTCGGGTAAGGAATTAACAGGCGAGTGTTTTTCCAGAAACGAGAATGCTTGCCGAAATTCACGCGGCCGGGAGTCGATCGCACTATCGAAGTGACAAGGTACAATTTTTTCAAAGTCCCAACTCGCCACTTTATCCACCCAATCGAGAGTTTCCCTCGGGGCGCGGTTGAGAATCAAAGTCTGCAAAATCGGCGCCACAAACAACCGCCCCCCTCCCCGCAAAGCCTCAAACGATCGCTCCCAATGTTTTTTCCACTTGAACGGATATAATCCGAAATAAGCTTTCCTAGAGCGTTCTGGCGCTTCTCGTGCGCTGGCAAATACCTCCGACCACGGCGGCACTTCCAGCACGCTAGGCGTAAAATACATGGCAAATAAAGCGATTCTCTGCCACCCTTTGCGCCGATTTTCGTGGGTGTCTGCCACCGTGTCCAAGGCGCTGTCTTTGGCGTGAAACAGCAGCGGGTACGAGTCGAGTTGGACGATCGCGGGCGGATTTTCGGGAATGGAAACTATGGAATCTGTTAACATCAGCGTGCGCGATCGCCTGTGAAATAACGCAACTTCGGCAAATCTGCCCAAACCGAGGTCGAGGGGGCCGAGAATTGCCCAGTCAAATTGATCGGCTAAGGGGGTGTTGCTGCTGTCAAAGGGCAGTACAGAGGTGCGTTTTGCGGGCAAACCCAGCCAACTCAGCGGCAAATTCACCGGGAAACTCCACTGCTGCGGGGCGACAAATACCTGCGCTTGGGGAAAACACCTCGCAAAAGGGCCGACAAAAACTTTGTGCTCGATCCCCGAAACCGTTGTCAGCAGGATGTACTTCACCTCGCCGTGCTCCGCTACTAACTCTTTTACCAAGCGGATGCACTCAGGAGTCGGTGCAACGGGGGCGTAGACGAGAAGGCCTTCGGGTTCTAGTTTAATTACTGTCATCCGAATCGGGACGACTACGTAGAAAATGCCTTGTAGCTGGTCAAAAGTCCAGATTGTGTCCTTGACGATTTCCTTGCGGATGGTGCGCCGCTTGCTGTAGGGATAGAGGGGGACGACTGGCCAAAAGGCCCAAGAATAGTCCCGAGAATCAATCTGTGCTGGTGTTGGTATGCCTTCGCCCTCTGCCACTGGTGCGACTCCTTGCCGATTTTTTTGTACGTGCGTGCGATCGAACTGTTTTTATCTTATTTCACTCATGTTGCGCGGATTCGAGGAGTTGAAACCGGGTTTCACGAGGCCTGGGTGCGAGAACTATTAAGCCAACTGTTCAGGATCGATGCCTAACTCCCGCAACCGCGCCGCTAGTCTTTCCTCTCGCTGTTGAGATTCTGTCAGTTGCTGTTGAGATTCTGTCAGTTGCTGTTGAGATTCTAGAACTTGCTGTTGAGCTTCTATCAGTTGCCGTTCCGCCGCCGTCGCCCTTTCACCCGGACTCAAAATCAACCCTCCTTGGGCCGTAAACCATCGCAACCACAACCGATTCATACTCTTATAAGTGCCTTGCCACCAACCTAAACTCAACTCCAACTCAGGAATAAATAACCGCCCATCAATTAATTCTGCAGGTTCATAGTGGCCTCCTACAAGATGAAAAGCTCGCAATTCATCCGTGTAGCGACTGAACACAAAATAGTAAGGAATCCGCAAAATTTGTTCATAAACTTGCCACTTAGTCGGCGGTTCCCCAGCTTGCTGAACAGTCCGCCCTAAATCTTCATCTTCAGTGCCCGGCGATAGCAATTCCACCACCACAAACGGATTTACCCGTTCTTGCCAAACTACATAACTCAAACGCATATCGCGCCCTTGATAAAGCCTTGGCACACCCACCGCAGCAAACCAATCCGGGCGTTTATGCCAGCGCGGTTGTGTTGCATCGTAATACAAATTTAGGTCACTGGCTGTAAAGACTTGTTCGGCATCCCATCCCGGCGGCAAAAACGTGAATTCCAAGAGTTGCGGCTGATCTAAATGAAATGTATCTGGCAAACCGGGCTCCTTTGGGTCTTCGCTAGGTAAATCATACATTGTTGGTAAACTCTGCCGGGGGTCTAAAGGCGGTTCAGCTTGAGCAGGCGGGTAAGTGGGGAATGTCATAATCAATTCTGAGGTTGCTTATCCTGATATGATTATAACCTTGTGAGAATGTCTTGCATTTCCAAAGAATTCCCATTAACTCTCAATCTCAAATCTCAAATCAAAACTCCAAAATCGATATGACTCAAAACTACCGCATCACTCTTTTACCAGGAGACGGCATCGGCCCTGAAATTATCGCTGTGGCGGTAGATGTCCTGAAACTTGTCGGTCAACAATTGGACATCGGCTTTGAATTTCAAGAAGCTTTAATGGGCGGCGCTGCTATTGATGCAACAGGCAATCCGCTGCCCGAAGAAACACTGGAAAAATGCCGCAACTGCGATGCAGTATTGTTAGCAGCCATTGGCGGTTACAAGTGGGATAATTTGCCCCGCGAACAGCGCCCGGAAACTGGATTATTAGGACTGCGCGCCGGATTGGGATTGTTTGCAAATTTGCGTCCTGCGACTATTTTACCGCAATTGGTTGATGCTTCTAGTTTGAAACGGGAAGTTGTCGAAGGCGTGGATATTATGGTCATCCGCGAACTCACAGGCGGCATTTATTTCGGCAAACCGAAAGGTATTTTTGAGACGGAAACAGGCGAAAAACGCGGTGTCAATACGATGGCTTACACCGAGTCAGAAATTGACAGAATCGGGCGAGTCGCTTTTGAGACGGCCAGGAAGCGGGGCAAAAGGCTGTGTTCCGTTGATAAAGCGAATGTTTTGGATGTTTCGCAACTGTGGCGCGATCGTATTATTGCCCTTTCTTCAGAATACCCTGATGTCGAACTTTCTCACCTCTATGTTGACAACGCAGCCATGCAGTTAATTCGCTGGCCGAAACAGTTCGATACAATTGTCACGGGCAATTTATTCGGCGACATTCTTTCCGATGCGGCGGCGATGCTAACTGGTAGCATTGGGATGCTGCCTTCTGCTAGTTTGGGAGCAAGCGGGCCGGGGGTTTTTGAACCCGTGCACGGTTCCGCACCGGACATCGCGGGACAAGATAAAGCCAATCCCATCGCCCAAGTTTTGAGTGCGGCAATGATGCTGCGCTACGCCTTAAATCAGCCGGAAGCTGCTAATAAAATCGAGCAAGCAGTTGTCGAAGTTTTGGATCGAGGTTATCGCACTGGTGATATCATGTCGGAAGGCATGAAACTCGTCGGCTGTCGAGCGATGGGCAATGCTTTAATTGAAGTTCTGCAAGGTTGATTTATTTACCTTTACTCGTTTTACTCGTTCCCAGGCTCTGCCTGGTAACGCCTTTCAGGAGGCTCTGCCTCCATTAAAACAAGCCAAATGAGACATAAATAAAGGAGGCAGAGCCTCCGGGTATTAATTACCAGGCAGAGCCTGGTAACTAGAAAACGAGACAATTAATTCTTACTCGTTCCCAGGCTCTGCCTGGTAACGCCTTTCAGGAGGCTCTGCCTCCATTAAAACAAGGCAAACGAGACACAAACTTGGAGGCAGAGCCTCCGGGTATTAATTACCAGGCAGAGCCTGGTAACTAGAAAACGAGACAATTAATTCTTACTCGTT
>NZ_JAUBPR010000008.1:14163-40085 GCF_036700845.1 Microcoleus sp. S13_C5 | reverse complement strand
AATTACCAGGCAGAGCCTGGTAACTAGAAAACGAGACAATTAATTCTTACTCGTTCCCAGGCTCTGCCTGGTAACGCATTTCAGGAGGCTCTGCCTCCATTAAAACAAGGCAAATGAGACATAAATAAAGGAGGCAGAGCCTCCGGGTATTAATTACCAGGCAGAGCCTGGTAACTAGATATTTTATAATTTAATGTTCCGCCGTCAAAAGATTGAATTGCTCGGTATCGATGCGATTTGCTTGATACAAAGTTTGAGCTATTTCCGAAAGCGCTAGCACAGAATGGGCGCGATAACCGTTGGCTTTCATCTTATCTTTAACTCCCTGTTCGTGGTCGATTAATACCACAATATCTTCCACATTCAAGCCAGCAGATTTTAACTTAGCCGCGCCTTCCATTACGCTTTTGCCACTAATCAAAATATCATCGACTACGACAATGGTTTCTCCTGGCTGAAAATGCCCCTCAATTAATTTGCCTGCACCGTAAGTTTTCACCTCCTTGCGCGGGAAAATCATCGGGCGTTCCATCCGCAATGCTAAACCCGTTGCTGTGGGTAAAGAACCGTAGGGAATTCCCGCAATGCGATCGAATTTTAAATCCTTGAGAATGTCTGCATAAGCGCTGACAATTTGATGGAAAATCTGCGGAATAGAAATTATTTTCCGCAAGTCGATGTAATATGGAAATACGGCTCCCGATGCTTGTACGTGGTCGCCAAAAACTACGCAGCCGATGTCATAAAGTTGCAAGATTAAATCGCGGTGAGGTTCCGGTTGCAAAAAGCAAACATCGGGCAGCCACAATTCGCAAGTGGGACTACCTTCGATCGCCCGCAGCCTCTGTTTATTAATACTATCCCGCAATTTCTCAATTTCTCGGCGCGGCTCTTTCCCCGCTAATAAACTTGGGGGGACTGGCAGCAATAAATCTTCACCATTCTTGCTTAAACCGGCCGCCAGCAGTTGTGCGAGGTCGTTTTCTTCTGTGAGGTCATTTTCTTCGGCGATGTCTCCTTCGACTAAAATTAGGCGTTCAGGAGCCTCTTTGCGGATGCGGGCTAACATATCCGGCAATACTCCTACTTCTAAACCGACTTTTTCGGGAGTTCCCCAAGTTTGAGATAGTCGGACTAATTGCAAGTAAAAAGGGTTGTTTGGCGTCGGGTATTCTTGCACAGCCGCCGCTGACGGGTTGGCGGTGGCACAGAGGACAAAAACAGTTTTTCCAGCGTATAACAAAAATGGCGCTACTTGGTCGAATCCGGGATAGGGACTTAAAGTAATAGCGTCAACTCGCCAGTCTTGAAATACAATTTTGGCAAACACTGTGCTGGTATTTAAATCGCAGTGTTTGGCATCTAAAATTACTGGCAAATGAGGGGGAATAATTGTTAAAATTTCTTGCAGCAATGCCCAACCGGGAATACCGAGAGATTGGTAAAAACCGAGGGTGATTTTGCAGGCACAGATTAAATCGGCTGTTTGGTCGATCGCACTTTTTAGCTTTGACAACAAATCAGTTACAAAAGTTTGAGTCTCTTCCCCAGTCATGGAAACCAGGGCGGGCAAGGTTTCCGGGTCGGGGTCGAGGGCTAAATAGAGCAAACTTTGATTGTTTTCAACAGCCGCTAACAGTTTATCGAAAAAGTTGGTTCGATCCGTCATAGTGTGTTATGGAGGTAAGGGGAAATTAAAAAATTGCAGATCAAAGTGGGAGGGGTGTTGTGCCGGAAGAAACCGATCCCCGTTGAAATTGAAATTAAGAATCTTTTAAGATTGTAGAATGTAAAGAGCAGGAAATCTGTAACTTTGGGAGCAGTTTCATGGGGAATGATTTTCGGGTTGGCTACACCAGTGATTGCACCTAACCCGCAGCAAATCAATTAGTTGCGGTAAACTAACCAGTGTCCGGGCGGCGATTTGATCCGCATTCGCCTGCGGTACGCGAGTTTAGCAAATGCGAATTTGCAAGGGGCAGATTTGAGAGGATCAAATTTTAGGGAAGCTAATTTATCGGGGGCAAATTTGAGCGGGGCTTCTTGGCGGCAAGCTAATTTACAAGGCACTAATTTTACTCAAGCTAATTTAATCCAGAGCCCGTTTGACGGGTCTAATCTAAAAAATCCTACCGTTGGAGGTATTCTTTGGGTTGACGGTAGTATTAAATAGATGCAGAAGCTAAAGCAATGCCCGCCTTATATTAGGGGTAGTAATAAATGATCGGTACGATCGACTTTACGATTTGGGACGAGTTGCTGCAACGCTACGTTGACGATTTCGGCCGCGTCAATTATCGGGGCTGGAAAGCTGAGGGGGCGGATGTTTTGAGGGGGTGGCTGGAAAGTTTGGCGGATGTGGATTTGGCCGATGGTACTGATGCGGATGCGCGGCTGGCGTTGTGGGTGAATGCGTATAATGCGATCGCAATTTCTCAAGTTCTGGAAGTATATCCGATCGCGTCGATCCGTCCCAAAGTTTTGGGAATTCCCAACTGGCTGAGTTTTTTGGATTTTTTCACTCGTTCAAATGTGATTATTGGCGGCAAAAAGTACAGTCTCAATCAAATCGAACACGCAATTTTGCGGCCGGAATTTGCCGAACCGCGCATCCATTTTGCATTAGTTTGCGCTTCTGTCGGGTGCCCGCTGCTGCGCCGGGGGGCTTATTTCCCCGAGTCGGTACGGACTCAACTAGAAGCGGATGCCAGCCGTTTTATTCACAATCCTGATAAGGTGCGATATGATGCCGAGAAAAAGACGCTTTATTTGAGCAAGATTTTTAAGTGGTACGGCGAGGATTTTGTAAAAGCGGCGGGTTCGGTGGTTGAGTATGTGGGCGGTTATTTGGGGCCGGAGGCGGCTGTGGGTGATGGATGGGCGATCGTTTTTTTGCCTTACGACTGGAATTTGAATCGGGTTGATGGTTGAGTTTTGCGCCTGTGGGTAGGTGTTTTTTTGAGGGGCTAAATTTTTTCGGCTGTCGTTACCCCTTCAAATTGCCAGATTCAACAGGGCGATCGGATGACTTCGAGGCAACGGGGCGATCGGACGGCTGGCACTGGTGAGGGTTAAGAATGCGGTGATTTAGGGCGGTGTGTGGGGTTTTGGGGTGATTGGATGGCTGGCACTGCCTAAATCGCACCCTAACCACGGTCGGAGCGGTGGCAAGGTCTAGCGCGGTCGGAGCGGTCGGAGAGGCTGGTACAGGTCTTTATGTAAAGAGTTGATGTTTAAGTATTTTTACGGTAGACGCTGAATTGAAAAAGGTTGAAGATGTAATAAAGATTTGTAATCCCTTTCTTTTGGAGAAATGATAAATGTCTAATCATAAAGATAACTCTGAAGATAAAGCAGAGGCAATTGGGTATGTAGCTGGTGGTGCTGTGGCTGGAGCTGGTGTAGCTAGTGCAGTAGGTGGGATGGGTTTAGCTGTTGGCGGAACGGCTGTTGCAATTGGTGCAGCACCCGTTGTTGCTGCTGGTGCTGTTGTCGGTTTAGCAGCATACGGACTCAAGAAATTGTTTTTCAATTAAACGAAATTTTAGATATTTTAGGGAAGAGTTATGGATGATTTGAAAGTTGTGGGTGCTATTAGTAGTGCAGCGGCAGCTACTGGGGCAGGTTCTGTGACAATTGCTACAATTACTTCTTCAGCTCCGGGGATTCTTGGAGTTATAGGGTTTACCACCACTACAACGGTAGCTTTACCTGTAGCGGGTATTGTGGCAGTAGCAGGGTTGGTCGGCTTTGGTATTTTCAAAGGAGTAGAGATGGCACGCCAACAATCAGAATCTCAGTAATAATCCAATTTTAAAAACCTGAGAGAGTAAGTAAATGTCAAAATCAAAAAATCAGCAATTATTAGAAACGGCTCCGGGGATTCTTGTAGCTATTGGGTTTATCACCACTACAACCGTAGGTTTACCTGTAGCGGGTGTTGTGGCAGTAGCAGGGTTGGTCGGCTTTGGTGTTTACAAAGGAGTAGAGATTGCCCGCCAGCAATCTGAATCTCAGTAATAATCCAATTTTAAAAACCTGTTATGCAGAGTAAACCTTACCCTGCCACCTTTCCGTAACAGTTTCAAGCACTAGGCTGGGAAATATCCGTTTCCCAGCCTAGCTTTTGCCCCGGTCGGAGTGGTGAGAGCGCGGTGGTAAATTCTTAACCCACTGGCACTAAACAAACTATTTTGTGGGTGGTTTATTTGGGGCTTTTGGTTTATTTGGGGTTTGTGGTTGATTTGCGGCTTGTGGTTGATTTGCGGCTTGTGGTTGATTTGCGGCTTGTGGTTGATTTGGGGTTTTAAGTTTTGCCTTAAGTTTATTTTCCCTCTCTTCATTTCTTTTAGGTGCTATAAACTTAAAATCAAACAGACGTTCCAACAGCTCTATTAACCATTTCGCTTCATCTGGCTCAACAGGCAAGACTTTACCTGTGTTTTGGTCTTTATTGGGATGAGCAGCAAAATTTCCAATTTGTCTGATATAGTCTATAACACCTGTTATTTCAGACGGGATATTAGGTTTTTTTATAAAAATCTTAATAGCTTCTTTTAAGTTATCATTTTCAATCTGAAATTCATTCCTAAGAATATTTTGAAGGATACGTCTACTAAGCATAACACTAGCTGTAGAACTTAGAGGCATTACTAACACAGCTTCACGAAAATCACTTGCATATTCATCAGGCACTTCAGAAGGAACCGTAATATTTTCCCTATAAGGATAGATTGATAGTATTTTGCCGCTCGATACTTCTTTTAAAGGTTCATCTTTTAAAGGTTCATCTGTAGCTGGATAACCTGGATAAAAAGGTTCATCTGTAACTTGATAGTCTGGATCAACTGCATTGCCGTGGGCTTGTGCCTGGACAAACACAGTCTTGTTGCATTGTAAACAGCTACAAATAAAATCGAATATCAAATTTTTATCTTGAAAAGATATACCGTTTTCTATGTCTTTCTCAAAACGCTCAACTTTACGGTCAACATTCATTACTGAATAAACCTGGCAGTGTGGACAATTAAGGCATATTGGTTTTGGTATCACATCCATTAACCTAAACTGTTGACGATCATAATAATCCATATAAAATTCTTTTTCAAATTCAACTTCAAATTTATTATTCATCTTGTAACTCCAATATTTAACTACTAATAAGTATAGTTTTGATAACGTATACTTTTGTACGCCACTTTTAACATAACACATAAAGTGTTTACATACCATACTATAGATTTTACAAGGGTTACAGGGCTTAGGCGGGGAAACTCACATTTCCCCGCCTAGATTTATTTAGCAAAGTAAGGTTGATGATATTCTCACGTCACTATCTAAAAATGGTGTGACTGTTAGCGAAACTTACAGGTTGCAATCAACCTAAATCCCTATCAGGGATTGAAACATGGCCTCAATCAGGTTGAGGGTGGAGATTTTCACTAATCCGTAGGTGGTTAGATGAATGCTAACCAATTAGCTATTGATCCGCCCTTAAACCTCTCCACTGAAAATCTGTTGAACCGTCAAACTTAGCTGTGGAAACATCGGAGATAGGATCGCCTCTCCATCCCGAAACACCCCAACCTCAACATATTGCCCCTCCTCAAGCCGCAAAACCGTCACAACTTGTTCAATTGGATCGATAACCCAATACTCTGCAATGCCCCGCGCTGCGTACTGAGCTCGTTTGCGTTGGCGAAGCCCTCGAAGAGGATCGTAATCCCGATCGCTGCCCACTCTACCCGGACTCACTACCTCCAAAACAAACCGAGGAGGCAGCATATCGAAGGTGATAGTTAGCCTGGTTGCTGTCAGCGGAATGTGTTCAGGTTCCAGAATTATCAAATCGGGATAGCGGTTGGCCGCATCTCCCGATCGCAAAACGGCAACTTGAACCTCGCAATTATGCGTTTTAATCAGCCTGAGTGGCACTAGCCCGCTGCTAGCAAAATAGAAAAATAGATAGTTAGCAATGAAATTATTAGGTTCAGATTCTGGTGGCAAAGCTATTAACTCCCCATCAATTAACTCATAGCGTTGACCCGTATCATTTGAGTAATTAAGGTACTCGTCAAAAGTTAATTTTTTAGATTGAGCTTGTACCATAATATTACATTCCTTGATTTATTCGTTCCTTTCTGCTGAGAGTTTGTTTATGTAGAAACGGTTTCAACAGCCGAAGGATATCAATCAAATCTGCTGTGCAAGTTCAGCAGGTGTCCCAGCCTCCATCGACAATCGACGCACAAGTGACATATTAAAAACTATCACAGTTCAAATCCTCTGGAATATAAACAATGATTTCAGATAAATTTCGGCGCGAGTTGCGAGAACAAGCCAAACTCTGGCAAGCAGAAGGACTCATCGACACTTCATTCTACCAACAACTTTCGGAACGCTACCAATTCAACACACTCGAAACCGCCTCCCGCAACCGATTCCTCAGCATTCTGATGAGTCTCGGCGGCATTCTCCTCGGTATAGGAGTCATCACCTTTGTAGCCGCCAACTGGCAAGTTTGGTCACGCGAAGTGAGAGTTGCACTGCTGCTAAGTCTTTTCGTAGCAGTCAATGCAGCAGGTTTCTATCTGTGGCGAATTCCCCCATCCCGAAGCCAAAACTCCCACCCCAATATGCCCGCAACAAAAGGGCGAAACAAACTCCTAGGTGAAGGATTGTTGCTGTTAGGATCTCTGATTCTAGGAGCAAATATGGCATTGATGGCGCAAATGTTCCACATTGGCGGTTCTTCCTACGGACTTTTCCTTGCTTGGGGAATCGGCGTGCTCGGAATGGCTTACAGTTTGCGGTTGACTTCCTTGGGCGTTTTGTCCGCACTTTTAATCGGTTGGGGCTATTGGTTTGCCGTTTTAGATTGGTCTTCCAAAGTCGAGTTTTCTTGGCTGGAAGTTTTGGTGCGGCAAATGCCGATCGCAGCCAGTATAATGTTTGTGCCGCTGGCTTATTGGTGTCGATCGCGTGCTATTTTTGCCATAGGTGCGATCGCGATAATTTTTTCCCTACAAGTTTCTATCGTCCAAGGCTTAAATCTAACCTGGGGTACAGCAATTTTTTGCGCCCTACCGCCCGCTTTGCTGTGGGGATACGACGATGCAATCTGGCCGAAGGTACGCAGCAAGCTGTTTCAACCTACCGCCCGCAGTTTAGCACTGCTGTTTCTCGCCACTTTGTTTTATGTTCTTTCTTTCTACGGTTTTTGGCAGGATTCGCCGAATCCTGCGCCAACTGATCCGGATTGGGTTTTGCGGGCAAATGTGGCTGTTTTGGGCGGTTTCACGGTGTTTGAATGGCTGCGTTTAGGACGTTTGGAACTGCGGCGGCCAAAACAAAAAGCAGTGGATTTGACCACAGGTGCGATCGGCATTTTAATTCTCGCCAGCGCCTTAATACCGCTTATTCACCTCAATTTTACTCCCCTTCCTCAATTAGCAACTTTTCTGTTCAATGTTTTATCATTTTTGCTCGCTGTCGGCTTAATCCGAGAAGGTTTAGCTTTAGGAAACCGCCAGACATTTTGGGGAGGTATGGTATTAATCACCCTGCAAATCATCAGCAGAGTCTTTGAATATAACACAGGATTGTTGCTCAAATCTTTTGTCTTTGTTTTATGCGGAATTGGCGTAATTGCAGCGGGTTTGTGGTTCGAGCGCCACTTCGCAAAAATTCCCAATGAATAGGAGCATTCTACTATAGTGCGATCGTCCCCCTTGCACTGCACTCGGAAGATGATTATGCCGATTCAAAGCTCAACGATATTATTCTGCGAACCAATTCCCAATTCCCAATATGAACACCGAAAATCCAGATTCAACAGATCAAAGTCCCGAAATAGCAGATACCAGCGCTAATCCCCCATCATTCACCCTTCCCCCCGCAGCGCAACGCCTTCCCGCGTGGCGGCTGTGGGTTCCTTTGCTGCTGCAAATCGGACTAATTGCCGCCGTACCAGCTCCATCAGTTTACACTTTTATTACTGGCAAAACAGTTGTCCTGCAAACAGCACCAGTAGACCCTTACGACTTTTTGCGCGGCTATTACCAAGTTTTGAGCTATGATATTTCCGATCGCACAAATCTGCAAAAACTCCCCGGCTGGAAAGATTTACCTGCCGAAAAAACACCTTGTCCGCCCGGGGTTGCTTGTCCACAAAATACACAGAATGTCAAGCCGCCAACCAGTTTTTATGTAATATTACAAGCGCCAAAAACCGCGACTAATCCCGGTCGCCCCCAAGCTTGGAAACCCGTCCGCGTCAGTCTGGAAAATCCCGCCAATTTGCCCGCAAATCAAATCGCAATTAAGGGCAAATATAACGGTTGGCAGATGGAATACGGCTTAGAAACTTATTATATGCCAGAGGATGAAAGGGAAAAAGTCAATCAGGAGATTAGCGAAGCTCAAAGGAACCAGCGACAATCTTTTTTGGTAGAAGTAAAGGTTGACAAAACAGGCCATGCTGTGCCTGTGAGTTTGTGGGTGCGCGATCGCAATTATCGATTTTAGCCAAAAAGGGCAAAAGGTCGATCGGCGTTTTGGTCTTGTTTTGAGTATTTTAGCTTAGGGAGGGGGCTGCTGGTGGGCGATTCCCTACCGCAACGGGCCCGCAGGCGCGTTGGGGATAGCTTCGCTCGCGCAGACATTTCAATTGCCGACAACCCAGGAGAATCTATTAAGATATATAAGACTTGTGCAAATCTTGCCAGTTCAAGGGCGCAAGTCATGACTCTACTGGAGCTTCTCATGTTAGCCGAGCTAATCTCAGCCAGACGCATACTCAAGACCAAACTCCTCGACTTCTTAGGACTTCCCGAAAATTGCCAAGACAAAACCGATCATCTCGTCAACCGAATTGTCTCCCTGCTGGAAGCAAATCCAGCCGAACAAGAAAGATTTTGGGAGACATTCAAAAGTGAATTAGCCGTCGATCCCGTTGAATTAGAAGCAATACTCAAGTGTTCGCCAGCAGAACGCCAGCAGTGGATTGAACAAGACAAACTCCCTATTTTAGAATACCGCTCTTTCCGCAAATCAGGAATCCATTTAGAATATCCCGTTCACGACCGAAGATTCATCTTAAGTCTAACGCCAACCGATATTAATAATTGGCGCAAAGAACCCAAAGGGCTGATTAAAAATAATCACCAAATACCCACCCCAATCAATACAGAAAACCCCGCAGAAAACGAACAATCCCGAGTAGCTTTTAGTTCCGAGTGGGAAAAAATCATTGCCGACTGGAAACAACAAGGTTCGGCAGAAATTTCAGCAACCTTCCAGCTAGCTTACTGGACAGTTTGGGCGTCGCGCTGGGCCAAAGAAAATCAGCTCAACAGCTTTAAAGCAATTAAATATAAGGAAGTCTACGAAGGTCACCAGCAGGAATGGTACCAGCGAAAAAATCAAGCAGTCAAGTTACTGATTGAAATGCCCTACGCCATGCTTTACTTCTACCGTCCGGCGGATTCTGACAAATTATATCTCGAACTGTGCGACGACCACCAGGAAATGATGAAAGATGGCTACTATTGGGACAAGTGGGATTTTTTCTATCAGAACCGCAAACTTGTAAATAAGTGCCGCGAATGTGTGTACTGCGAAACCAAAGATTATTACTCGCTTTACTACCTGGAAATCAAGAGCGACAAGTTTCCCGATTTTAGTTTTTCTTTCCACACGCCGTACACCATCGGCAGAAAATTTTTGCCGCATCCAGAAACGCTGCCTTATGTAGAGCACGTAGAACAGGACGGCATTTTTCGCTTTGGCCGCCCGCTGCTGGAACAAGAGAAAGTTATTCACACCGAAAAGGATGTATTGCTCAAGTTTGATGCGGCTTTGGCAGAAGCGAAAAAGTTTGTTTAGTCATGAGTCATTAGTAGACTTATTGCAGATTTTTTGATGGATAGGGAAACCAATGATATCAAATCTGTTAGCATCGGAATTATTCAGATATCTATTCTCTTTATCTGCGTGAATCCGCGTCAATCCATTGTCATCTGCGGTTAATAAATTCTATTTTTTAAACCGCAGATACAGGCAGATCAACACAGATTAACGCAGATTAACGCAGATTAATTCCGGTTGCACCCTCGGTGATTGTTGACCTTGGATTACTTGAATGCTGCTGCCAGCATAAAGTTGGGGTTGTTGAGTTCCTTCGGAATTGTATGATCGCCATCCCCCCTCTATCAACAAACTCCCCAAGTCAGTTTCAGTCTCAAACAACCACAAAAATACAGCCAACCCTGGCCAAAATACCGGATTTGTGCGTCGAGGAAAATCTACCAAAATGAATAGACCACCGGGCTTGATCACGCGGTATAATTCCTGAAAGATTTTTCGCAACTGCGCCGATCGCATTTCGTGCATCGCAACGCTGCTGTGCACTCCTGTCAAACTGACAATCGGGAAAAGGCATCAACTCAGCAAAAGCTTCTACATAATTGGCTGATAGTACATTTTTTCTTGCCGATTGCAGAGATAATGCCGCAGCGTCAAGTTCTGTGACATCCTGGAAATATTGCACCAGAAATTGCTTAGTTTGACCGCAACCGCAGCAACGGTCTAAAACTTTAGTTTCGGCGCTGACGGTCAAATTTTCCCAGGCTAGTTGACCCAAACGAGCATTGCCGCCTACGCTCAAAGCAGCAAGACGCGCGATCGCAATCCTAGAGACACTGATACCGATAACTTAAATCTCTAAAAATTGTTGCCATAGTCAAAATTATGTATACCTTGCTATCGACTTAAGATATTATTAAGTTATATGATAAAGATAAGTAACAGAACTGAGACGATGGGAGAGCTGTAACCGCTATGGGTCGTGTGGGAGTATTGCTATTAAACTTGGGCGGGCCAGATCAAATCGAGGATGTCCGTCCTTTCCTGTTCAACTTGTTTGCTGACCCGGAAATCATTCGCATTCCGTTTCCGTGGATGCAAAAACCTCTCGCCTGGTTGATTTCGACCCTGCGCTTTCAAAAATCCCAGGAAAACTACCGCCAAATCGGTGGCGGCTCTCCTTTGCGGCGAATTACCGAGGAACAAGCCCTAGCCCTGCAAGAACTCTTGCAAGAAAAGGGACAGGATGCTCGAGTATACGTGGGGATGCGCTACTGGCATCCTTTTACCGAAGAGGCGATCACCAAAATTAAGCGCGATCGCATAGAACATTTGACAATCTTGCCGCTGTATCCTCAATTTTCCATCAGCACCAGCGGTTCTAGCTTCCGGCAGCTAGAAGAAATGTGGGGCAAAGATCCTGCCCTCAAGGATATAGAATATACTGCGATTCCTTCTTGGTATCAGCGGCCTGGTTACATTCAGGCAATGTCGGAATTGATAGCCCAACAACTAGACCACAATCCGAATCCCGATCGAGTTCACATCTTTTTCAGCGCCCACGGCGTCCCCCTCAGCTACGTAGAAGAGGCTGGAGACCCCTATCAGCGCGAGATTGAAGATTGCACTCGTCTGATTATGAAACATTTGAACCGCTCGAACGAACACACTCTAGCTTATCAAAGTCGGGTTGGCCCGGTGGAATGGCTCAAGCCTTATACCGAAGACGCCATTACCGAATTGGCAGAAAATGGAGTCCAAGATTTGTTGGTAGTTCCGATTAGTTTTGTTTCCGAACACATCGAGACTCTGCAAGAAATTGACATGGAGTATCGAGAATTAGCAGAAGAATCGGGGATTGAGAATTTCTACCGAGTGCCCGCCCTGAATACTCATCCGGTGTTTATTGAAGCTTTGGCCGATTTAGTCATCGAGTCGATCGAATCTCCCAGCGTTAAATTCTCGGATGTTATACGCCCTTCCAAGACAGTGAAAATGTACCCTCAAGAGCAGTGGGAGTGGGGTTTGACCACGGGGGCGGAAGTCTGGAACGGTCGTGTGGCGATGATTGGTTTCGTGGCATTATTGCTGGAGTTAATTACGGGCCAGGGCCCGCTACACTCGATCGGATTGCTTTAAATTGACAGTTGACAGTTGACTGTTGACAGTTGACTGTTGACTGTTGTTACAAAGGACTGATGATATCAAATCCGTTGGTATGGGAATTATTCATCTGTCTCTTCTGGAGACTCAGCGCCCTCTGCGGTCTCTGCGGTTAAATCATTCCGAAACAACCGTAAACGAAATGACTAATCACCAATAACTAATCACTAATTAATCAGGATCGCGCTTGCGGCGGCGGGGATTTCCCCTATCGCCAGGTATTCCCTGACTTTTGTACCAGCGATACCACTCTTTAGAACTGCGAATAGCCAGCCACAGCAGCGTCATCGCAACTAACCCTCCCTGCCGCGGTGCGTCAAAGGCAAACAAAACCAAGGAAATGCACAGAACATCTTGGAGGAAAATCACCCAAATCGGCAAACCCTGCAGTCGGTAAAACCATCCTGCTTGTACCAGTTGCAGCACTAAAGCCAACAAACCTCCGACAACACCAATTATCCACAGCATCCAAGGGTGAGCAATAATTTCCTCGCTCAAACTTACCTGAGCGATCGCAATTCCCATAATTGCTCCTACAATGGGGCTGAAAATAATTTGCACAATTTGCAGTACCCGCTGTCCTACAAAGGTTTTAGAAGCAAATAACTCTAACAGCGACCAACTCACCAAGATGGTGATAGCCACCTGGGGGGGAACCCCCGACAATAAAGGTATTTCCGACCAAAGTTTATCAATCCGCAACAAACCAATTAACAGCAGGGGCAGGGCAATTCTCATACCCCCTGCCGCAGACGCAGAGAGTGCGGCTAGCAGTCCAACCATAATAATAATTCAGTTTCTAACGTCAGCTAAAGCCTCGATCTATTTCAGAATTTAATTCCCCTGATGGCTGGCTGTGATTTGAGTGAGCGAACTCAAATTGCGGCTTGAGCTTAAATATCACCTTCTATTGTAAGTGTATCTGCTTAATCGCTGCTTGGCACTGCTATATTGTCGATCGACACAAGGTAGTTGACTGTTAACTGTTGACTGTTGTCAGAAGAAAGGAGGCAGCATTCAACCAGGATTGTGATTAAATTAGCTTAAGCACCCGAAGCCTTCTTCTCTCTGACAACAGTCAACTAACAACAGTCAACAGTCAACTAACTTCTTATGTCTGATTCATTATTTGCCGATGCCAGCCGCCGATTAGAACGAGCCTTAAAATATGTGTCCCTTTCCGAGGATACGATCGAAAGGCTGAAACACCCCAAATCCAGTTTAATTGTATCGATTCCCGTGCGGATGGACGACGGTTCCCTGCGAATTTTTCAAGGTTATCGGGTGCGCTACGACAATACCAGAGGCCCGTCTAAAGGGGGAGTGCGCTATCATCCGGAAGTATCCCTTGATGAAGTACAATCCTTAGCATTTTGGATGACTTTTAAATGTGCAGTTTTGAACTTGCCTTTTGGAGGAGCCAAGGGCGGAATTACTCTCAATCCCAAGGAATTGTCCAAACTGGAATTGGAACGGTTGAGCCGGGGCTATGTCGATGCGATCGCAGATTTCATCGGCCCCGATGTTGATATTCCCGCACCGGATGTCTACACCAACCCCATGATTATGGGTTGGATGATGGATCAGTATAATATTATTAAGCGGCAGCTTTCTCCAGCGGTTGTGACTGGTAAACCAGTGACAATTGGTGGCAGTCTGGGCAGAGATACGGCAACAGCAATGGGTGCTTTTTTTGTAGTAGAAACTATCTTACCCAAATTTGAACTCAATCCTCAAGATACCACTGTAGCAGTACAAGGTTTTGGTAATGCAGGTGCCGAAATAGCTGAACTGCTCTGGAAAGCAGGTTACAAAGTTGTGGCTGTCAGCGATTCCCAAGGGGGAATTTATGCTAAACAAGGGCTGGATATCCCCAGTATTCGAGGCTTTAAAGACTCTAACAAAGGTATTAAAGCTGTTTACTGCGAAGGTTCAGTTTGCAATATTATAGAACACGAAATCTTGACAAATGAACAGCTTTTAGCATTAGATGTAGACGTGCTGGTTCCAGCAGCTTTGGAGAATCAAATAACTGAATCGAATGTTAATGATGTTAAGGCTAAGTTTATTTTTGAAGTAGCTAACGGCCCGATTGATTCTGGTGCTGATTTGATTTTAGAAGCGAGGGGAATTCAGGTAATCCCTGATATTTTAGTCAATGCCGGAGGCGTAACGGTTAGTTATTTTGAGTGGGTGCAAAATCGCAGCGGGCTTTATTGGACGCTGGAGGAAGTCAACCAGCGGTTGAAGCATAAAATGGTCGAAGAAACTGAGGCAATTTGGAAAAAATCTCAGGAATTGTCAGTTTCCATGAGAACTGCTGCTTACGTGTACGGGTTAAATCGACTCGGTGAAGCGATGAATGCGAAGGGAACGCGGGATTATTACATAAACGGTTGAGAAATAAAATCCCCGACTTCTTCTGGTTATGTTCGTGAAATATCGAAGTAATTTCAGAAGTCGGGGATTTGGCTATTGGCTATTACATAGCCTTAGTCTCCGGCATCAAACACTTATCGGAATCGCAGCCGGCCGGCCCCGAATCCATCATTTCACCCAAGTCATAGCGACTTAGTGCCGCATGAAAAACATCTATTTGGCGACGCGCTAAAGCCTCTTCCACCATCTTGGTGTAAGTTTCCTTGTTTATCGGTTCAAATGGCAAACGCGGGAAAGTTTCAAGAGCATCAAACCGAGCCAAAAGCGCTGCGGAAATGTAGCCTTCATCATCGCGAATCGCTTCATAAATCCGCGTACCCAAACTTTCCACTTCATTTTCGCGCAGTTCAATCGTGGCCGAAGTGTTATGTCTGACATAGAACTTTTGCACCTGCATATAAAAGTCCATTTGTGCCGCCGCTGAGAACTTGTTAATGTCTATTTCATCAGCACCGGGCAAGTCAGCCCAACTTACCGCAACAGGTATTTCTACCAGCCATTCTGTACAGCGTTCATCGAAGGGATTGTTCAGCAAATTGCCGTTTTCATCCTTGTCAGATTGAGACGGAATCACGTTGTATCCGTAGTCGATGCAGGCGAGGGCTACGGGGTCGTTTTTGCCGAAAGTGATTCGGCGAATGAAACGCTGGGCTTTCGGCGGATGCCAGCCGGGAGAAGCACCTGTCAGCAGAGATTTAGTACCCGATGGTTGAACCGTTGTGCAGCGATTTGGGCGTTTTAAGGAATGGCGATCGCAATAATCCCAAACTACCCGATTGACAATCTCGCGCCAACCACTCAAATACTCTTCTTCCCGCTGTTTAAAAGCGATTCCTTGCGGAGTTTGCGGGCGGCCTTCCACCCACCAGCGCAGCCACTCAACGCCGAAAGCGTGAACGAAGAAATCGAACAATCCCGTGAAAGATACGCCGACAATCGGGTCTAATTCGCGGCTGTATTGATAGCGGGGTTCAATAAATTTGTGATTGAGAAGTACCGCCACAGATATAGCCGCAGCCCTGAAAGCTTCCTCCTGTTCTTTGAAGTTGTAAGGGTCAAGTTGATTGAGGTGAACCTCCGAAAGGTTGCAATGAAAATTCGAGCCGATGATTTCCCCACAATTGTGAGTAATACAACCATTAGCAATGAAAGAGTGAGTTAAGGGAACATGGAGGTCATAGACTGGTTCTTCTCCGAACTCTTCTACACTTTTCACTTTTGAAGTATAGCGCTGTTTGACAACTGCTTCGCTGTAATTCCTGGTTTGCAGTTTGATAGCAAGTTGCTCTAAACGCTGTTGTTTTTCTGGCACAAGTGGGAAACCAATCAATTTACAGAAGTTTTTGACTCCATCTCCTGAGTAAATTATGATTCGCCAACTCCCTCGGTTATTACTGACTTTCTCAGTGCCATCCTTTAAAGTATATGGAACTCCTTTACCACCTGGTTTTTCCTTGATTTTTAAACTGCTTTTGATTCCCAAGTTGAGCAGCAATAGTTGAACTTGTTTCAGTAATTCCTGAGAACGGTTGCGAAGTTCTATGTGCTTTGCTTTAATACTCACGCTACCGTCGGAACAAAACAATCCCTGAAGGAAACCAATGATTACCTCTTTTGATTGAGATAGAAATGTATTCGGCAAACAGTCTTTAGACTGAATCCCTAATTCTTCAAGGAATGAGTGCATCAAAGGTGAGCCACTGTGAAAAGTATAGACTCCTTTAACTATACTGGGCTTGTGGCGATAGCCTGTCAAAGATTCAACGGCTTCAAAGAGAACAGGAAATACAGTTGAATATTCTTTTTGATTCATGTAGAATACTGCGTCTAAGCCTTTAGCTCCTTGGTAAATTGAACCATCTCCATACAACCAACCTAACATTTGAGCTTGAGTGACAGCGATCGTACTTTGGCCAAAACTCCCTTCTCCTCTCTGGATGAAGATAGCGCGCTCGGGGGTTAAGTCTTTGGTTGCTACCCAACCTAGATCGGTAAAATGTTGATGGTCAGCAGTACATCTCATCTGAAGCCCATTTTCTAGTGTGATAGAGTAGGTATTCTGTACACCAGTAGAGAAGGCGATCGCATCAGTTAATTTCAACCCATCTAGTCCCACAGACCGCAAATCAACTAAGGCTTTAAAATGCTTGCCAACTAAATCTTTGATAGGGACTAATCCTTGGTCAGTTGAAACTAATGTGTCGCCCGAATGACAAGGGTTTAAACCATAGCGAGCCAAACGGTGATTGATTTCAGTTTCAGAAATGTGAGGATAATGCTTTTGCAACCAATGTTTACTGTTGCCAAGAGCGTAGGCTTTGAGAAATTCATCCTTGAGTTCAGGACTTGTTAAGATATCACAGTTAGATCTTGCTATGGCTTCCCCAGACCATTGAATCGCACCTTCTCCGCTATAATACTGTTGGCGAACGGCATCAATACACTCTTCCCGCGTCGGTTTATGATGAAAAACGCGAGAGTGATTTGCCATTCTCAAAGCATCTCGATCGGGGTCGATTTTCCAGTTGCCATTTTCATCTTGCTGCCACAGATTATTTTTAGCATTTGCGCCTAGTTCGTCACTAGAATCAAATTGACGAATCCCCGCGCTGCGCCTAATATTGCCAGCAACAATTGTGACCGCTGCTTCATCAATCAACACGCAACATTCAACTGAATTTAACTGCCGCCCTAAAGCTTTATTCAAAATTGCCGCACAGCGCTGATAAAGGTCTGGTAATTTCACCGGATTTGCTACTCCGCCAAAACCTTTTAAAGGTTCTCCCACCGGGCGAACGTCGCTCAAATCGATTAATACTTGAACTTCTCCTGCAAATCTTTCATCTGTGGATAACTCCAGCAAAGTTTGATAGGAGTTCACCCAACCTTGGCGAGAATCTCCGACATAAATAGTTGCGGTTTTTTCTGCTATTTTTACTTCTGTTTCTTGACGGCGCGACTGGGCGGGTGTAGAGCCGATTTCGCCTTGCATGGTTAGGGTTAAGCGGTTGCGAATCGGCGGCAGTTGGTTGATATATTGTGGTTCCAAGACTGCCCCAGTGCCGCAGCCCATCATTGCCAAATCCATCAACAAACCAAAGGAACGCCAGTCGATAATATTTGTTGAGGAACAATTATATGCCCCGGAAAAATTCTCTGGTTGTTCGATCCATTTGCTGCCACCTACCCACAGCCAGCGGCCTGAAGCGAGGGTTTTGAGCTGGTTTTGCATCCGGTGCAGCAGTTCTGTTTCTTCGGGGGTGAGGTTTCCCAGCTTTTGCAGCCCCTTGACTGTTCGATCGCACACTTCCTCCCAAGTCTCCCGCCCTCTCTCGGTACGGCGGCTGTAAGTCCTAAAAAATACTGGATTGGCTGCGGGTGCTGTTTCGGGAAAATCGGACAGGTTGCGTTTCTCGCGGGCACTCGATCGCTCTAATTCTCGAACCATAGGTTGTGTACTGACGTGTCGGAATATATCAACAGACTACGAATATACAACAGGATTCAGATTTAGGGTAAAAGGTTAATATATTTGACAATTTGCACTAGATATGGGGCCAAGAAGTGTACAAGCTTGATCGGACGAGATCCTCAAAACATGACAAAAAAACCCGATTTCTTCCAGAAACCGGGTTAAGCGCAAATGTTGTCAATTGTCAATTCTTTGTCAATAAAAACTCAATATTGGGTAACAGCGGGTCTTGAACAACCCCCACACCGTTAAATCCCCAACGTTCGAGTAGCTTTTTTACCTGAGAACCCGAAATCGATTCTACTCCGAATCGATCGGCAACATCAGCAGCGTGGGCGTTGAGATAGCTCAAAGCGTCATAATCTTCGCGAAACATCAGCAGGTAACTCACCGCCGAATCTGGATTGGGACAAGCGCTGATATATTTGCCGTCAGCACGAGAACGCAGCAAGTAAAAAACTTGAGATAACATCTTATGTTTTAGCTGTTCAGATTGGCGATGAATTGTAGGGACTTACGCAAAGGTGCAATTTTTGCACTATTTGTAGGGGGTAAAGTGCTTATGGCCCGCCCTACAGATAGAGTTTGTGCGTAACTCCTAAATTTATTATAGTTTAAAATAGAGAAAACATCAACAACTTCAGGAATAATAAAAAATGAAAATTATTTCAAGGTTAAAAGTATCGACCGGGAAGATTTGCAATAGCATAGCCTTTTTCTCTTTCGCTACTATCTTATGCTGCTTTTTGTCGCCCAGCTATCAAATTATTGACCCTATAGATATAACTAACATTATCCTAGCTCCTGTTAAATTTATTTTGTACATTCCTTTAAATTTATTATCTTCATTATCTAATTTTAGTTGGGATAGTTTAGCTTGGTTGCTTTGGCTGTCAATCTTGCTAATTTGGGTGTACAGTCTCATCAATGCACGTCTATGGCTGAAACAGTTTCGTTGGTGGATAATTCCATTGCTAGCAGGGATTTTGTCACTAATTTGGGCAACACATCTTTTATTATGGTTCAATTTCACGCTTTACAAGCCGACATTAGAAAGATTAGCCGATCGAGTAAAAGTCGCAACCTCTCAAAACAAAGTATTGGAGTTTAATCCGAGTCAAAAAATAGGAATTTTTGAGGTTCTTGGTGTCTACAGAGTGTACGACCAATCTGAATCTGCCCCAAATAATCTGGCAATCTCGCCGACAACAACCAATATCACCTCAATTGAGATAGAGGGTAAGTGGGCGCATCAGGGTTTCGTTCGGGATTTATCTCGCAAAGCCGGTGGTTTCAAGGCTATAAATTTTAGCTTTGCGCCCGGTAGCAACAACGGCGATCAAAATATTTTTTATCTCGGTGATGGTTGGTATGCTTTCCAAAACTTGTTTGACTAAGAGGACTTATGCCTTAACCCTATTTGTAAGGTGCGTAATTCGCACCTTACCACTATCCCAGATTTGCAACTAAGAACATCTAAATCAAAGTTAGCGCCAAACCTTTAAATCCCCTGCCGTCGCCAATTTGACCGACGATCGAAGCTTGACCGGTTGTCAAATTGATATTGTACAAGCTGGAAAATCCGCCCACATCGATCGCAGCCAAAGCCGTCTCGTTACCGCCAACACTCCTGATATCAAACCCGAGAACGCTACCTGCATCAATTCCCAAAGATCCGATCGTATTCAACACTCCATTATTCGGCGGATCTTGCCGCACCAAAACGTCTAAATTGGTGTCAATTGCAAATAGTGTCGTCGAAGTTGCCCCCGCAAAGTTATTCACATAGGCAGCCCCAGCAGCCGCGCCCGGATTGCCAAAATTGCGATCGCCCGCCCGGTAAGCCAAATTCCCGTCGAGTTGAATTCCCCCCGTCAGCGTGTCAAAATCGACAACTGCCCCCGTATCCGGGTTGAGGCGGGCATTTTGACCGGCTTGATTGACCAACCGAATTCGATCGACTGTCGGATTGAAATCAAAACCCGCAGCCCCCGGACTTAGGGGAACAGCAAACTGCCCGTTACCGACTGGACTTGCTTCCCCAGTCATCGGATTGGCAGTATACAAGCGATTGCTAGAACCCACACCGTAAAGCAAACCGTTAGCGGAGCGAAAATCAATTCCCAGCAAACTTTCTCCCGCTTGCAATCCAGTCACGGGCAAATCTGAGACACTTCCCGGATTGGAAAGACTAAAGCCGAAAATCCGATTAGCAGGAGTTAAAGTATAAGCCGTTGTCCGCGCTGGAGGCGGGGGATTGGGAACAACGCTGGCAATATTATTAGTGAAACTTGCCTGGTTAATCGCACTTTGTCTCACCCCTTTGAGAGTAGCGAGAAATTCTCCTGTTACCCGGTCTTGAATAACAGTATCGTTTCCAACTTCCTGAATATTCAAGTCGCTAAAACAGAGACCTTCCCCCAAACCGATTAAATCTGTACCTGGTACAAAATCGGCGATCGCGTCCGCATTTGCCAAACTAACACCGCCGCTGGTACGAACCGGATCTGCCTCAGCGTAGCGCCTCACAACAAATAGGTCGGCCCCGTCTCCGCCTATCAGGACATCAGTATCTCGATCGCCCGACAAAACATCCGTGCCGGAGTTGCCCGATATGGAATCGCTGCCTTTCCCGCCCACTAAAAAATCGTTACCTTCTCCGCCGTTAATAGTGTCGTTTTCTCAATCTCCACAGAGCGAATTTTGACCTAAATTGCCATCAATTAAATCGCTTTGCTTACCTCCCTAAACGCTGTCATTACCAGAGTTTCCGGCAAGGGTGTCATTTCCCATCAAACCAAAAATCCGATCCTCTTCTGGAGTTCATGCTAGCAAGTTTGCTTGGGGGTGTCTCTAATTTATGCCATCTTCTAATCACCCTCTAAATTTGATACTTCTGTTGCCTAACGGCAGTGATATGCTCAGTCCAAATATCACAAATTGGCACTTTTAGGAGAGTTTTTCTTATTTTCGGCTAGAGGGGGTGGGTTGCCATAAAAGTATTACAAGCAGCTAAAAAGACATATAAACCAGCCCCCCGATTCAAATAAACCAACTCCTAAATACAGAGCACTTAGCCGTATTTTATAGTGGGGTGTGTAGCTGGCGGGCGATCGCAGCTCAACTGCAAACAGGCAAGCTGAAATTTTTAGGGGTGCGAACCCATGAAATTTTGTACTGCGTTCATTAGTAATATACGCTGACTCTATAATTTTGGATATGTCCAGTCAGAAATTATTTTTCAACTTTAATCTTAAAGTCTGCGAAGGTGGGCTTTTTCTGTGTAGCGGCGACCACCCTCGCTCCATATCAAGTGGATTATAAATGCGGAATAGGCATAACAAGTTAGTTGAACAGGGATCATCTCATATTTGTAAAAACACTTCTTCTGCCTCCTTCCTTCTTCCTCTTTTCTCCTGCCTCCTGACTCCTGACTCCTAACTCCTATTTCTAGCTTGGCTGCTTTCATTGAGATGCTCCCGTTAAACAGTCGTTTTCAGACGACTTAAGCTTTCAGGCAGGGGTTTAAATCCATGCCTGAATCGGAGTTTCACGTTTAATTCCTTCCCCTACTTTTTCAAGCTTTCAGCAGTGCTTTAGAAGCTGATTGCCCTGCGAGTCTCAGTTGCGATCGCAATTTGAGGTTCAACAACACCAATACAGTCCACTGACTGAGTATGGAGAACAAAATGGTATTTTCTGACGCTACGAGAGACGACGAAAACCAAAAGCTGGCAAATGTTGAAGACAACCACAAAATAGGAGCTTTTTCTGGGGTGAGGAAGAGTATAAGTAAAATCACAGGCGGCAACAAGATAGCGCCACCCACTGTGCGGAGTGCCCAAATTTCCTGATTTCTGGTTTTTGTAAATAGGAATAGTTGGGCTATGGCTGCGTAAATTAGAATGAGATTCATGGAGAGAAGTACACCCCAAAATCCGTTTGTCTCAAATTTTTCAAACAGCGTCCAAGGTGTTAAAATTATGACTGAAATCAGCAAATTGATAGCGATCGCAACTACAGACGGACTTTTATCGCTCCAAATTAAATCGAGTAGTGGGTAGCGTCGCCACAGCTTTTGATTGCTGGGAACGATTTGTTTCCGATACCTCGCCCAATCGTACAAAGATTGTCTCTCAGATGTTAAAGCTGCAATTAAAGCTAAGAATATCAGCAAATTAAAGATAAGTAAAGCGCTGATATTACGGCCTGCTATGGGGTTTGATTGGAGTGCAAACCCTAAAATTATTACCTGACAGCACATAACTACCAAATAACTTTGCCGCTTGCTCAAAACTGTAGCACTGGGATTGGGAAAGCGGCGCTGCCATCCCTGCCACAACCAGTAGGTTGCTGTACCACAAATCAAGAGAGACAAAGCAATGCCACTCGCAATATTTGTACCGACTGGCGAGTAAAACCATTGCAACTTATCTAAATCTCCAACTAACCAATTGAAACTATTATATTTAGTAACAACTCCAAAAAGCAGATATTTCATGATAGCACTGGGAGACAAAAAAGTTAGCAAATCCCAAGCACTGCGAGTGAACTCCACGATCGCAGAAATCCACAAAAAAACCAAAACCGTAATGCTAGCCAACGCAGGTTGCAATCCTCCCAACCAACTCGTTGTCAATCCAAATAGCATCGCAGCGCTGTAAAATAAAGCACCGCTAGCTGCAACTGCTGTATAGAAACATAAAATTTCATGCAGGGGTATTTGAGCAGCTAATCCAGCGTACAAGTGCAGCGGTACTGCCAGAATTGCTGCTAGATAAAGTAAAATTGGCACGCCGAGAATTTTGCCCAGAAAAATTGTTTGGGCAGACTGGGGACTGAGGCGAATAAAGTTGAGAGTGCCGCGGCGTTCCTCCCTGTCTAAGTCGCTGATGAGTATATAAGTGCCTGCTACTAAAAGGGCTAACACGCTAAATAGGCTCAACCAAAGGAAAATCTCTAGCCACCACAGTTGCCAGTTAATGACCAAGTTGCCCAAGGCGTCTGTGACGCACTTTGTATCATAGGAATTGGCCGTCTCTAAAGCGCAAAATCTGTGATAGATGGGGTCAGTCTGATTCCAGTTAAGAGGGGTAACGGGTATCTGGGCAGTACAATACATAAATAGCAGGAGTTGACCGCTGAGGGAACTGGCCGAGGCGATCGCCATATTGGCAGTATTCAAGCGACCTTTGATTTCTCGAAATAACTGGGGATTCCAGTTGCCTATTTTGTCTAGTAAGTTGAGAGTCATGGGTTATTCGTGATTAGGAATGGGTGATGAGTTAGTTATAACTCACTGTTCATCTTGGTAACGAGGGAAAAAGCAAATTAGGATGCTTGCTGGTGTCCCATCTTGAGGAAGATGGTTTCTAAGTCTTCTTGAGTGCAGTGGAATTCTGTTAGGGGAATGTTGGCCGCGACGAGTTCGCGTAATAAGTTTGCGGCATCTTCCGGGCTTCCTGAAAAATCTACGCATACCTGTTGAGTTTCCGGGATTATTGCCAAATTTTCCACCCAAGGAAAGTTTTTTAATTCCGATGTTAGCGCTTCTAATTGATTTCCTAAAACCGACATGAAAATTTGCTGGCGGCTGAGGCGTTTGTAAAGTTCTTGTAAAGGTGCGCTTTCGACCAGATATCCGAGTTCCATGATACCAACCCAGCTACAAAGTTCGGCTAAGTCGCTGAGGACGTGCGATGATATGACTACGGTGATGCCGACTTGTTGCAAAACTTTGATAATTTCGCGGAACTGCATTCGGGCGATCGGATCTAAGCCAGAAACTGGTTCGTCTAGCAACAACAATAGCGGTTCGTGGATAATAGTTCTCCCCAAACTCAGGCGCTGTTTCATCCCCCGCGACAGGGTGGAAATTAAGCTGTTGCGCTTGTTGGTTAGTTGCACGAGTTCTAACACGGAGTTGATTCGCTCTCGGCGGCGCGGTTGCTGGAGGTTGTATAGTCGTGCAAAATAGTCTAAATAATCCCAAACAGTCAATTCCTCGTAAAGGGGAAAGTCGTCGGGAAGAAAGCCGATGCGCTGTTTGAGAATTGGGTGCGATTGATCGCGCAATAACCTATCGCCGTTGATGTAAATTTCCCCTATAGTCGGTTCTTCAGCCGCCGCCAACATCCGCAGCAAAGTAGTTTTGCCGGCACCGTTGGGGCCGATGAGTCCGCATACTTCGCCTGCTGCTACTTGCAAATCGATGTCATTGACGGCTATATGGCGATCGAATTGTTTTGTCAGCCCGCGAGTTTCTATTGCTAGTTGTTTTGCCATGTTTGGAGGGTGAATGAAATTTTATCGGTGCATTCCTGGCAGGGAAATAGAAGTCTACAACTAGCCTAGCCCGTTCTTCAATGAATTGTCAGCCCCGTTCTGAAATTAAAAATTCAAACGCTTTTATATCTGCTAAGCCCGATGCCCACGAGGCTCTAATTTACCTGAGAAAGGCTATATATCAAGTCTGCACGGAAAATTCCTCTGGATCAATATCCCAATTTACCCAGCGAATTGCCTCCCTAGCTGATCTCAGGTTAGGCGGCACTCTCAAAGCGTGAATGAATCCCGTACTCGGACAAGTCATTTTTAACAAACAAATCGGCTCGACATCGACCTTATATATTTTTAATAGTGCATATTCCTGCCAACTATCTACTTGTTTTGCTTGCAACTCTTGACAAATGCGATCGTAACCAATTCCTTGAATTAACACTCGCCGAAGTTCGGCATTGTCTTCTGTTAAAAGCCATTGGGATTGCCATTGATTTGGGTGGAATTGACCGTATTTTTCAGGCAATCTGACGCCGTGATAATAGTAAAAATTCCATCCATCGGCAAACTCAATGGCAGGTTCTGCTTCCGCGTGCAAGCGGTTCTGACTGTCAAAGCGCAGGTGGCGGGGGCGATCGCACACAAAGCAAATTTTTTCAAAGGGAAATATAAAACCGCAATGCTCGAAAAGCAGCTTTTGCGAGCGAAGTATTTCTTGTGCCTTTTGGGAAATATTGACGCCTAATGAAGAGATATACCATTGAGTCAAATAGATTTCTTTAAACAAAGTCGTGGGGGTTTCAGGGTATGTGAGGTCGAACAAATAATCGGGAAAAACATTCCCCTTAGTTTGTTCCGATCGATCATATTCCTCAACCAATTCGTACATTAGCGAGTTCATTGTGCTGTCTGCTTCCGACTCAATCGTCATGCTACGGAGTTCATACTCCCACACCGCCGGACTTGTAAAGTCTCTCACAATCGATGGGGACATGGACATCCATTTCCAGTCTAGCTTTTTCCCCAATCTATTCCCATGTCCTTCGTTTGACCAGTTTGGTGAATGGTCGTCTTTTGGCAAATTGAAGATTTGGAGAAAAGCGTCCCGGGGACTGCTGCAAATAATAACGGAGGGTTCTTCTAGGCCAATAGCTGCATAGGCAATTTTGACTGCTTCTGTGGCTTTTTGAGCATCAATTGGCGTAGTCGAGAGAGTAAGACGTTTGTGTGCGAGTTCGCCTAACACGCTGATATCGATAATTCGATTGGCGCGAAGATCGAGTTTGGTCAGATTGGTGAGCGATCGCAAAGCGTTGATTTCGGTAATTTGATTGAAGCGAAGATCGAGTTTGGTCAGATTGGTGAGCGATCGCAAAGCGTTGATTTCGGTAATTTTATTTCTGCTGAGATCGAGTGTGGTCAGATTGGTAAGCGAGCCGACAGAGCTGATGTCGCTAATTTGATTGTAGTTGAGAAGCAGTTCTGTGAGATTGGTGAGCGAGTCTAGGAAGCTGATGTCGCTAATTTGATTTTTCATGAGATTCAGTGTTGTGAGATTGGTAAGCGAGCCGAGGAAGCTGATGTCGCTAATTTTATTCCAGTCGAGATTCAGTGTGGTCAGATTAGTGAGCGAGCCGAGGAAGCTGATGTCGCTAATTTTATTCCAGTCGAGATTCAGTGTGGTCAGATTAGTGAGCGAGCCGAG